>CAZCIH010000010.1:5092-11906 GCA_964498855.1 uncultured Candidatus Saccharibacteria bacterium
ACCAAAGCACATAGTGATAGTTGGTTTTCTTACCATGATTGATATGAATAAACTCGGTCGATACACCTTCTTTTTTCATTGTTGCCAAGATATCATGCCCATAGATATCAGATCCGATATTACTAGCCAAGCCAGCTTTCAAGCCCAGTCTAGCAAAGCTAACCGCAGCATTTGGACTATTGCCTACTCCTGGTACAACGGTAACATTTTTAAAAGGTAGCTTTGATCCATATGTCATACAAAGCAACGGGTGATGGTCTTTCGGTGATGGGTCGATTTCAGCTTCATTTGGCAAAAGCTCAATAAATGCGTCCACTACCACATCTCCGATTGCTATTATTTCTGGTTTATTTGTCATTTTCCCTCCATTTAGATGAATTCTTTATTAATTTTAATTTGATTAATTGCCGAATTTTTTAACAGTCCCGCTTTTGCTCCAATATAGCCAATAACCGAAGTTGCATTGGCAGACGCTAGTGTGAGTGCTTGCTCTATATCACCCCCACGCATTATTGCCGATAGAAATCCGCTACAAAAAGCATCACCAGCACCAGTCCTATCCACGACCCGAATTTTTTTATATAAACCACATTGATACGTAAATCCAGCCTCGACTGCCCAAGCCCCAAACGGACCATCGGTCATAACAAAAGACTTAATACCAGCATCACGAGCTCGAATCAATAACTCCTCAGGCTCATTATACCCCACTAGTAGCTCGGCTTCATCTCGGTTAAGTATAACTAAATCTACTTTTATTAATAATTTAAGTAATCGACGCGGTTTTTTTAGCTCCAAGCTCCCCGGGTTGATAGCTATTTTAGTGCCATTTTTTTTGGCCCAATCAATTAGACTACTCAAAGATTTTAAATCTCCGTTTAGAGAAGTAATTAGTAGCCAATCACAAACTCGTCCAGACATCTTAAAGTCGGATTTTTCATAATATAGTGCCGCACCTCGATGGATTAGAATTGTCCGCTCGCCAGAGTAGGGCTTTAGTAAGGCCGAATAGCCAGTATGATGCTTGGCATTTTTTCTCACCAAAGCAGTCGCCACTCCCTCTTTTTCCAGCTGATGGATTACTTCTCGGCCAGCACTATCGAGACCAATTTTAGTCAAACAAGCAGTTTTAAAGCCTTGTCGTGCCAGGCCAACCGCTGTGTTCGTCCCGCTACCACCAGTCTCATAGACAATATCAGCAACGTCTATCTTCTCACCAAAGGGGATGATATTGTATTGATCCTGATTAATTTTCTGTGGTTTAAAGGCCTTACTAAATAAAAAAACATCCTGGGTAGCAGAACCCACGGTGATGACATCATAGCGAGCTTTAGTCGCCAAGCCTCAAAGTGCCTTTCGCTTAAGAGTTCTGCGTATCATTGTCTCAATGTGAGGAGCAGTTAGGCCGTAAGCATCCCACAGCTCCATGACGTTTCCAGATTGACCAAAACGATCATTCACCCCAACAAAGCCTTGCGGTGTCGGTAGATGAGTGGCCAACATTTCTGCCACTGCCCCACCGAGCCCTGCCACTACCTGAGCTTCTTCGACAGTCACCACGGCACCTGTCTTCTCGACACTTGCCAGTAATGTTTTTTTATCTAGTGGCTTGATAGTAGCATTATTTATCACCTCGACAGAGACACCATCTTCTTCGAGGTTACGAGCAGCTTGCAATACTTCATAAAGAAGTGGGCCACAAACAATAACCGTAATATCATGGCCGTGGCGAATAACATTTGCCTGACCAATCGCAAATGGTGTTTTGGCGGTTGAGACAACGGGCACTTTCTCACGAGCTAGGCGCAAATAAGCCGGTGATTTGGTTTTGGCAATAGCTAAAGTGGCCTTGCGAGCTTCTTCACTATCAGCCGGCACAATGACAGTCATATTGGGTAGAGTTCTCATTAGGGCAATGTCCTCGAGCATCTGATGCGTCGCACCATCTGGACCAACTGATAAGCCAGCATGGGCACCAATAATTTTTACCGGCCGGTCATTGAGACATATCGTGGTCCTGATTTGTTCCCAGTTACGACCAGGAGAAAAGGCAGCATAGCTGGCTACAAATGGCGTTTTTCCAACAGCCGCCAGACCTGAAGCTACAGTAACCAAATTTTGTTCAGCCACACCCACCTCGATGTATCGTTCAGGAAACTCCTTAGCAAAAGCTGACATCTGCACCGAACCGACCAAATCAGCGCAAAGTGCCATGATCGATTTGTCATCTCGACCAGCAGCAACTAAAGCATCACTAAAGCCTTGACGATTTGTTACGTGTTCGATCGAATCAAGAAATAATTTAGGATTTAAATGTTGCTCCTTAACTAACATCACTCGTGCTCTCCTCGTATCTTACCGCGCATCGAGCGTAAATCTTCTAGAGCGGCTTTCTCTTGTTGAGCCCTAGGTGGTGCTCCGGGATGATCCGACAAATTGGGCGGTGCACCATGCCAAGTAAAATCATACTCCATGTAATCAACTCCGCGCCCTGGAATAGTGTGAGCGATAATACAAGTAGGCTTTTCGAAAATAGCTCGACTCTGCTCGCAAGCAGCAATGACTTGTTCAATGTTATGACCATCCACCTCGATCACATGCCAGTTAAAAGCTTGCCATTTCATCGCCAAAGGCTCAAGTGGCATAATCTCTTCAGTCGGACCATCCAGCTGAATATTATTGCGATCCACAATCACAGTAAGGTTCGAGAGCTTTTGTTTACCGACAAACATCATCGCCTCCCAGATATTGCCCTCGTTCAGCTCACCATCTCCAGTCAAACACCAGACCCTGGTTTGTTTATTGCCATCAAGACGCAAGCCATAAGCCATACCTGCCGCCTGCGACAATCCGCTACCTAACGGCCCAGAAGTAGTTTCAATTCCTGGCAAACGAGTCCGCTCTGGGTGACCTTGCAATCGTGAGCCAAATTTGCGCAAGCTCGCAAGCTCCTTTTTGTCAAAGAAGCCCGCTTCGGCCAAAGTGGCATAAAGCACCGGGACAGTGTGTCCATTGCTTAGTATCAAGCGGTCGCGTTCGGGCCAATCAGGCTTTTTGGGGTCATATTTCATCACGCCAAAAAATAGTGCAGTCAATATATCTGCCATACCAAGTGGGCCAGCGGCATGACCACTGCCAGCTGTTGTCAGCATCTTGATAATTTCCTGACGGATTGTATTAGCCTTCAGCTCAAGTTGTTTGGTTGTCATTTAAACGCCTCCATCAATTCGCTATAGCGACTAGCCACGTCTTCAGCCGAGAATAGATATGAATTGACATTGACAATATCAGGCTTAGCACTAGCAATCTGTTTAATACTAGACTGATTAACTCCACCATCGATACCAATTTCCAAATCCGGTCGAATATCCCGAGCCTGGGAAATCTTATCTAGATTGACTGGCTCAAACTTTTGGCCAGCAAAACCGGCCGGATACATCATCACCAGTAAATGATCTAACTCACTAAGTAGTGGTTTAATTTTGTCGATAGTAGTCGAGGGATTAATTGCCAATCCCACCCTCTGGCCGTTTTGCTTTAGCTCATTGATTGCCTGAGGCACCGCCGAGCTGCCCTCGTACTGAAAGATTACTAGATTTGGAGAAAGCTTAAGGGCTTCTCGAATGCAGGCGATGGGATCAGTCACCATAAGATGAATGTCCATTTTTAGCCCAGGAGTTTTATCAAGTTGATTTAGGCTAACCGTTTCATTATCGACAAATTGGCCATCAATAATATCAAGCTGAAAACGATCAGTTAGCTGACGCACGACGGCTAGATCATGCTCATAATCAGACTTGGTAGACGAAAGTAAAGCTGGTACAACCTTAGCCACGACGAGATTCTAACTCCGATATTTCAGCAATTCGTCGCAGATGTCGTTTCTCACCAGAGAAATCTGACTCCAGCCAAGCCTTTGCAATGGCATGTAGCTCGGATGGCTTAACGAAACGACTAGGCAGACTCAAGACATTACTATCATTATCAGCTCTAGTCTCACGTGCCACCGCTTCATTCCAGGCAACAGCTGCACGCACCCCACTAAACTTATTTGCCGCCATCGCCATCCCTTGTCCACTACCACAGATCAATATACCAAGTGCTTGCTGATCCGCCTGGATAGCTTGAGCGACCTTTTGCGCGTAAATCGGATAGTCATCGGACGGATCAAGCTGCGCTGGACCCAAATCAACCACTTCATAGTCACTAGCAAGGGCCTGCTTCAGCTCTGTCTTGGCTTCCCAGCCTGCGTGATCACTTGCGATAAACACTTTCATATTTTGACCAATTACTTTTTTATCGACTTACCTGCCAGAGCCACCATTTCAACTAGTCGATTGGAGTAGCCCCATTCATTATCATACCAAGCTACCACCTTGACCATATCACCATCAACCACATTGGTTAGTCTCAGGTCGGCTATCGAGGAATGTGAGTCACCGACGAAGTCTCGACTGACTAGCTCTTCCTCAGTCCAGGCCAGCACGCCCTTAAAGCGCTCCTGAGCTGCCGCCTCTTTGATTGCTCGGTTGACCTCTTCGACAGTCACTTTCTTGCGAATTAGAAAAGTAAAGTCCGACAATGACACCACTGGGGTTGGCACACGAATTGAGAGGCCTCCAAAGATTCCCTTTAATGCCGGCAAGGCCTTAGATGCGGCTATCGTTGCCCCGGTGGTAGTAGGGACAATATTCTCAGCAGCGGCTCGCGCCTCACGCTTATCTTTCGATGGACCATCTTGTAAAACTTGACTGGCAGTGTAGCTGTGAATAGTCGTCATCATGGCCTTTTTGATTCCAAACTCCTTCTCAATCACCGCTGCAATTGGCGTAATACAATTTGTAGTACAGCTTGCGTTGGATATTATTTCTGCCTCGCCCAGCTTACCCTCATTAACTCCGATAACGTGAGTCGAAACCTTCGAATCATCCCCTTTAGCAGGAGCCGATATGACAACCCGCTTAGCCCCAGCCTTGAGGTGTAAGGCGGCCAACTCACCCTTAACAAAGTGCCCGGTTGACTCGATCACAACATCTATATCAAGCTCCTTCCACGGTAGCTTTACTGGATCTTTCTCGGCTGTTACTTTGATATTTTTTCCATCGACAATAATATGATGTTCGTCAAAACCTACTTCATGGCTGTAGTGCCCATAGTTCGAATCGTACTTTAAAAGATGAGCCAGCATATCTGTGCTGGTCAAATCATTTATCGCCACTACCTCGAGCTCAGGATTAGCAAAAGCAATTTTAAAAGCATTGCGTCCAATCCGACCAAAGCCGTTGATTGCTACTCTCGCCATAAATATCCCTCCTAAATGCTTATGTTAGTAGTATAGCCGTTTTTTCATACCTTCTCAAGCTGAATAACTACCTAGTATCTAGCTGATCTGCCCGATACTGAACATATTTCTGAGCCAAGATATTAGCTGCCGCACTAGACGAAATCGCACTACCATGGCCTCTGCTGACGGCATTTGTCAGCGTCTGCCAAACTAAGCTTTCTGTCGTAATCGCGGCATATTGCTTGCCAAACCCTTTGTTTTGAATCAGTGAAGCACTCAATGCCAAACTCTTCTTGGGGCTTAGCCTCAGATCGATCAAAGCAAACGGTGCTAAGCTATAGCGTGGCTTAAAATAGAATAGCCTCAGAGCTATTAAGCGCTCCATCGCCCAAGCTCGGTTCAAGGCCAAGGGAAAAAGTTCAAAAAATGAGATTTTTTTATTTAGTGCGTCATGCAGTTCGATGTATTTACTTTGAGCTAAAGCCAAGCCGACAAACCAGCCAAATATTAGCAAAGCCATTAGACCAACCAGGGTAGCCCACAGGAAGAGCCCCTGGGCAATTAGAAATGCTGTCAAAAAGCCTGAGATCACTAGGCCAATAATTGCTGGGATGAAATACAGCAGTGTCATAAACCAATTTACTAATCGCGTCTTCTGATTCACTCTCATCGACGAGAAGCCAGAGTCCAGATGTTTTACTGTCGAGCTCGATTCGATCTTCGGCGTCATTTTGCATCTACCTTTGTATGTGGCTTGCAAACATTATCACTACAATCTGCCCCATCAATTAATGCTTCGATATCTGCTGGTTCATGGGCACCACAAAGAGCCTGGCCAGTTTTTGTATTAACAAAGCTTGGTACAGCCGCAAACCCACCGCAGGCCTCGCCGATAATGTCGGCGTATTTTTCCATGATGGCTTTATTCTCAGCACTACCCCACACTTCAAGCTTTCTTATCTTTATTCCTTTTTTCTTCTCCAGCTCAGCAATCACTGGCTTCATCGACATACAATGAGGGCAAGTCTCACCATAAAATTCAATAAAATAATCAAGCTTCTGAGCCATCACTTCCCTCCTTATTATTTTTTTTGAGCATTACCAAAGTTGAGATAATAAATATGACAGTCGACGTCAATGTCGAAAGCAAGCAATACTGACACCAAGCCCTAATCACAAAAGCCTGCAAGTAGAATAAATAGACAGTTGAAATAAATCCCACTAGTCCAACTACAAACAAGAGCTTTGGTCTTGCCGGATTACTCAAGAAATATACCACCATAAGTAATACTGTCAAATAAAAAATTATTCCCAAGAGTGCCACTGGTACTCCGGCAACAACGGCATATTTGCTATTTAAGACTTGCTCACAGCCATGGGAAATATTACAAATCAACCCTGCCCCGCTGTAGTGCTGATAAGTTAAGTAGAGTGCATCAAGCAGGCCAATACCAGCTACGATCAAGAGGATTATATATGGAGTTTTATTTGCTAGCCGCTTGGTCAAGAGCTGCCTCGATATCCTTTATG
>CAZCIH010000011.1:0-11858 GCA_964498855.1 uncultured Candidatus Saccharibacteria bacterium
TAGGTCACCATATAGTGTCATCGCCAGTGTACGAGGTATCGGGGTAGCTGTCATCGATAGCAAATGTGGCATGAAATCTGCTTTGGCTCTGATCAAACGCCTCTGGTCGACACCAAAGCGATGTTGTTCATCCACTATCACTAATCCTAGTCGATCAAAAGTTACCGCCTCAGACAATAAAGCATGGGTACCAATCACCACTTGAGTGTGGCCACTAGCCAAGCTCGCCAACATCTCGCGTTTTTCTCCCGCTTTCATACCCGAGACCAAGAGATCAATATTCACTCCCAGACTAGACAATACTCTAGTAGCCGAAACGTGATGCTGGCGAGCTAATATTGCCGTTGGTACTAAAATAGCTACCTGATACCCTGCTCGGGTGGCCAAGTACGCCGCCATTAGAGAGACAATGGTTTTACCACTACCAACATCACCCTCAAGCAGACGATTCATAGGCTGTTCTTTGGCCAAATCTTGAAAGATTGCCCAGGCGGCTTTCTTCTGACTGGGCGTTAGCTCAAAATCTACTTTGGCTAAGAATTTTTTTATGGCATCTAGCTCAAACGGGATAAGAGGTGCGTGCTCAGTCCTAATCTCGCGCTTCACTACCAAGCCAGTCATAATTAGATAGAATAATTCTTCAAAACTAAGCCGGCGACGTGCCTTTGCTAGCTCCACAGATGAAGTGGGCTGGTGAAGTTGACGAATAGCCTGACCGTGAGTCATAAGACGTGCTTGAGAGACAATCTCTGGAGGTAAATCATCTGGCAATTGTTCAGCCAGATCAATGACTTGACCGACCAGCTTAGCGATAATCTTAGAATTAATTGATGCCGTTTCGGGGTAGATTGGCACTATCTTCCCACCACTTTGAGAAACTGACTCTTCGAAGCTAGGTGACTGTAGGCTTAGGTTGTTGTTTTTAAACTCAAACTTACCGGCAAAGAAGTAGTCCTGCCCTTCGCGTAGCTGTTTTGCTAGATATGGCTGATTAAACCAAACCGCTTTAAGCGTACCCGTATCATCAGATAAAATAGCCTCAATAATAGTTAATCGACGACGCCAAGCCCGACGTAAGCTAATTTTTTCAACCCGAGCCTTGACTGTTACTAGACCAGGCTTGATATCGGCAATCTTGTAAACATGGGAAAAATCCTCATGACGGCGTGGGAAAAAATCCAACAAGTCTGCAATCGTCTCGATTTTTAGACGAGCTAAACCCTGCTTGATAACTGGCCCCACACCTTTCAGACGCGAGATGGATGAATCTATCTGCATAGTAGCCTTGACTAAATTATATATTTATTATCGACCAGATCGGTCAGAAGAGTTATTTGGCTAGTCGAATTTGTTTATAACGACGTTTGCCAATTTGAATCACCATGCCGTCACGAAGCTCTATCTCACTTTCGGTAATCACCTCATCATCCACCCTTAAGCCTCGCTGATTGATGAGTCGGCGAGCTTCTGATTTGGACAAGTGAAAATTGTCTGATACAAAATCAACCAAATTATGTGGCCTTTGTTTTTTTATGATGATCTCTTCGATATGTTCAGGTTTTTTACCCTCTCGAAATTGCCTATTCCAGGCCTCTTCAGCTTCGTCCGAGGCCACTTCACCCCAATATCTTGCCACAATTGCCCTAGCCAAACTTGCTTTAGTGTCGCGTGGATTATCACCAGCGGCCATATTACGCTCCACCTCTCCAATCACATCCAAGTCAACCTCCGTGCACATCCTGAAGTAGGCTGGTATTAGCTCATCACGCAGCGCCATGACTTTGCCATACATCTCAACTGGTGGATCAGTGATATAGATACAATTACCCCAAGATTTACTCATCTTCCGGCCATCAATCCCTTCCAGAAGTCCGATGGTCATGACCTGTTGTGGCTCTTGATCAAAAGCCTTCTGAAGGGTTCGACCAGCTAACATATTGAATAATTGGTCAGTCCCTCCTAGCTCCAAATCCGCCTTGACCATAACCGAGTCATAGGCTTGTAGTAATGGATAAAGTGTTTCGTGCAAACCGACCGGCTTGCCAGCAGAAATACGCTTAGCAAAGTTGTCACGTTCCACCATCTGTTGAATCGTATAATTGCTAGCCAACCGAACAAACTCTCCCAGCTTGACCTTGTCAAACCAGCTACTATTGTAGTGAAATTCAGTTTTTTTTGGGTCGAGAATCTTACTCAGTTGCTCTAGGTAGGTCTTCTCGTTTTGCTTGACTTCTTGAGGAGTAAGCATTGGCCGAATTGAATTCTTATCTGAAGTATCACCAATCTGTGCTGTAAAATCACCGACAATAATGACAATCTTATGTCCTACATCCTGAAATTTCCGCAATTTCCAAAGGACAGTTGCATAACCCAAGTGTATCTTGGGGCCAGTCGGATCAATTCCGAGCTTAATGCGGAGCTTTTGGCCTTTTCTCAGCTTATTCTCAAGCTGGGATCGGACAATAACATCATCGACATTCCGATCGAGAAGCTCTTGAATTTCTTTGCTAGTTGTTTTACCTGTTGCCATATGACTAGCATTATAGCAGGGATGTTGGTTTGGTGGTATAATTTGAGACAGAAAAACCTATGGTAAGAAAACTACGCCCCCGTTCAACTGCTCGCCGAACCGTTCGCCGCGGTATTGCTTCCTCGCGTACAAAGGCACATGGCTTGGCTCGCTTTTATCCCAAAAATGTCTGGTCCTACCTAACTAGTCGTCAGGGACTACGTATGATGGCAATCGTGGCTGGCGTGGGGTTAGCTTTTGTAGTTGGCGTGTTTTTATGGTTTGCCAAGGATTTACCGAGTCCAAACAAAATCAACGCTCGTGTATCAGCCCAGACAACCAAGCTTTATGATCGCACCGGACAACATGTTTTAGTCGAGATATACGGTGATAAAAATCGTAGCTTGATTGAATTTAATCAAATGCCTCAATCTATCAAGGATGCCACCGTCGCCATCGAAGACAAAGATTTCTATAAGCATGGTGCTTTTAGTATTTTTGGACTAGCTCGTGCCTTCAGCGGAATAGTTTTTCGTGATCCGAGTCGAGGTGGTGGCTCTACGATTACCCAACAATATGTTAAAAATGCTCTGCTAACTGGCGAACGTAGCTATAGTCGTAAAATCAAAGAGTTAATTCTTGCAATTGAAATTGAGCAACTCTATAAAAAAGACGATATTCTAAAGCTTTACTTAAATGAGATACCATATGGTTCAACCGCTTACGGTGTTCAGGCAGCGGCCAAGACTTATTTCAATAAAGATGCTAAAGACTTAACTCTATCTCAATCTGCCATGCTCGCAGCCATGCCTCAAGCTCCCAGCTATTACTCTCCGTATGGCCAACATCGTGATGCTTTAATCGCTCGCCAACATGTCGTACTCGACAAGATGGCCGAACAAAAATTTATCACCAGCCAGGAAGCTGAGGCGGCGAAAAAAGATGATATATTTGCTCAACTTGTTCCTTACCGGCCGTATGCCAATGTCACTGCGCCTCACTTCGTTCAATATGTTCGTGAGCTATTAGAGGACAAATACGGGGTTAAGCAAACCAATGAAGGCGGCCTCAAGGTCATCACTAGTATCGACGTTGATAAGCAAAAAATAGCCGAGGAGGCAGTCTCAAAAAATATGACCTCAGTTCGAAAGTTTGGTGGTAGCAATGCCGCCTTAGTATCTGCCGATCCTACCAATGGTCAGGTCTTGGCGATGGTCGGTAGCTATGACTATGGCGATGAGAAATTCGGCACCTTTAATGTGGCAGTGGCTGATCGACAACCCGGCTCTAGCTTCAAACCAATCACCTATTCAACCCTATTTAAGAAAAATTATGGAGCTGGCACTACAATGTATGATGTGACGACTGATTTCGGTGCTGGCTACAAACCAAAGAACTATACTAATCGAACTTATGGGGTGCAATCGGTGCGTACCAGCCTGGCTTCATCATTAAATATCCCGGCGGTTAAGGCGCTTTACATGGCTGGGGTTAGCGATGCACTTAGAACCGCCAAAGATTTAGGTATTACCACACTCAATCGTCCAGCCGATGATTACGGCTTGAGCCTCACCCTTGGCTCAGGTGAAGTAAAGTTAACTGAAATGGTAAATGCCTATAGTGCTTTTCCGACTGGTGGCCAACACCGCAAGCCAGTCTATATCATGAAAGTTACTGACCCAACTGGAAAAGTCCTAGAAGATAATAAGCCCGAAAACAACCGTCCTAAGCAGGTTTTAGACCCACAAATCGCCTATATAATTAGTAATATTCTTTCTGATAACAATGCACGTACTGCCCTAGGGGTATTCTCACGCAATAATCCATTAACCTTAGGCAATCGACCAGTAGCGGCTAAAACTGGTACGACCGAAGACTACAAAGACGCCTGGACAATGGGCTATACCACCAAAGTTGTGACTGGAGTTTGGGCCGGCAATAACGATAATACGCCAATGACTCAATCTGCCTCGATTGTTTCTGCACCAATTTGGCATGATTACATGGCAGAAGTTACAAAAAATGACCCAATCGAACAATTTAGTAAGCCAACTGGTATCAAGACAGTTGAACTCGATGCCCAAACTGGTCATGCTGTCACTACGTCAACTAAGCAAAAACGTTCAGATATTTTCCCATCATGGTATAAACTATCTAACTCTGAGGGAGTACGTAGTGGCAAAATTGACAAAGTGTCTAAGAAGCTCGCAACCGATTGCACACCCCCAGACGCAGTCGAAGAAGTAACGGCTGGTGCTATTCATGCGGAAATCCCCGCCAATGATCCTGCCTATAGCCGTTGGGAACCACCAGTTGCGGCTCTAGCAAGAAGTCTCGGCTACAGTAGCGGTGGAGCATTACCGACCGAAAATGATGATGTTCATAGTTGTGGTGATTCCAAGCCATCAGTCTCTCTATCTGTCACCCCATCAAGCGGATCAGTTTTCACGCTCACAGCTAATGTCACAGCAGGTAAATTTACTCCCACAACAATTACCTACCTAATCGACGGTGTTGAGATAAGCAGTCAAAACATCAGCTCTGGTGGTGTCTTTTCGATTACCAACTCGCCTGCGGCGGGTAGCCATAGCTATAGCGTCAGAGTCATCGACAATGGATACTACTCCTCGACCAGTAACGCCATTACAGTTTCGGCAACTGCCAGTGCTTCACCGACAGTTTCTATGAGCTGTGGTGGTGGTACCTGTACAGTTAGTGCCAGTCCATCTGGCAGCACCTTAAAGTCTATTGAAGTATTCTATAATAATATTTCCCAAGGCAAACGAACAGCAGGCAACCTCGCGACCACTCTATGGGGCGGATGGAGCAATGGCTTTAGTGGTCGAGCAGTTGCGACTGACAACAGTGGTGCACAAGGTAACGCCACTTATCCATAGTTTATTAAAGCAAGCTAGTCAAATGATCAACCATACTAAAGAAAGCTTTACTTCGCTGCGGGCGAGGTCGAGCCAGATTATTTTTCACTTCTCCAGAAACTCGACCAGGGCCAGACTTGAACACCACCACTCGATCGGCCAAAGTTGTCGCTTCTTCGGCCAAATGCGTCACCATGATAATAGTGCGCCCAGTCTCCTGCCAAATTTTTAGTAAGTCATTTCGCAAACTAGTTGCTGTACTTTCATCAAGTGCACTAAAGGGCTCATCAAGTAATAATATATCTGGATTTATTGCCAGTGCTCGAGCAATCCCAACTCGTTGCTTCATCCCCCCAGACAGTTCTTTTGGATGAGATTTCTCAAAACCAACCAGGCCGATCCGTTTAATCTCCTGGGTGACGCGCTTTTTTATCTGATTTGGATGAGCTCCCATCATCTTTAACCCAAAGCCGATATTAGCCTCGACATCAAGCCAAGGGAAAAGTGCAAAATTCTGAAAGACATAGCCGATTGTTGCCGGCATACCACTAACCGTGCCGGCAGATGCTGACTCGAGGCCTGCTAGTATCTTTAATATGGTCGACTTACCACTGCCAGATACCCCCATCAGACAAACAAATTCACCCATTTGAATTGTAAATGATACTTTTTCAACGGCAGTAAACCGAACGTCGCCATTGTGAAAATATTTAGTTAAATTTTTCACCTCAATCTGATCAGTCATTTTGATATCTCGCACTAAATGATAAGAGTGGTAGCCATACCAACTGGTTGATTAAAAATATAATCAACAGATACATAAAAATTCCCAAGAATAATAAACCAGCCTGGTGGGAATTGGCGATATCGCCAAGAAGCGATCCAACTCCACTCACTTGAGCAATAATCTCCGCACCAACCAGAGCTTCCCAGGCCTCACCCCAGCCAACTATTGATCCAGTCATGAAAGCTGGAAATAGAGCTGGTAAAGCGAAGTTAGTCAAACGTTTAATACCTCGAGCATGATAAATAAATGCAGCCTCTGACAGATCTTGTCGCATCATCTTCAAAGCACCGATCAAAGTAAAGACGATTGGCCAAACCATTGTAATAACTAAAATACTAATAACTGACATATTGCTAGTACCAAAAGTGTGAAGCAAAAAAGGCAAGATTGCAAAGGTCGGGAAGCTTTGAGCTACATCCAATATCGGTACCATAATTGATTCGATAGCTCGATTCTTGGTGGACGCTATAGCCAGAATCAAAGCTAATATACCAGAAATGAAGTAAGCTACGACTACTCGATAAAGACTGATGGCGAAGCCTGAATAAAATTTTGACCAATTTATCGAGTTAGCTTGATTAATTACCAGCATCACAACCAGTGCAATTGCAATCACGACAAAGCTTGTCAAACGCTCACGGCGATGAACTTTTGGATGATGTTTAATATTATGACGGTGGAGATGATGGCTATAACGCATAGATAGCTCTTATGCCTATTATAGTCGATTTAGCCTATCAGACCAATTTCCCCGGCCAGAACTAAGCTAATGACGAGTGGACTTTTTTTTAGCAGTAGAAGGTGATGAGTTCGTTTTGCCATGGCCATTTTTATTTGCCATCGAGCTAGAGGTAGAGTTCTTAGACTTACCTTTCTCAGCGGCAAATATCATCTTGCCAGCAACAGTCTGAAAAATCCTAGTCACCTCAGTTGTTACTTCTTTCCCAATAAGCTTGTCGCCATTTTCAACCACTATCATAGTGCCGTCTGGAAGATAACCAACACCCTGATTTTTTTCCTTACCAGGCTGGACTACCTTAACTACCAACTCTTCCCCAGGTAAAACTACTGCCCTAATGGCATTGGCCAGTTCATTAATATTTAACACATGAACGTCCTCAATAGTGGCGACACGATTGAGATTATAGTCAGTTGTCAGAATATTGGTGTGATACTTTTTAGCCAAATAAACAAGCTTATGATCAACCTCCTTGACTTTCACTGGATCCTCTTCGACTATATCAATCTCTACCAAGTCATTTTGACGCATCATATTTAACACCTCCAAACCCCGACGCCCGCGACCACGTCGCATAGCGTCCTCGGAGTCGGCGATGTTCTGTAGCTCGGCCAAGACAAATCTTGGTACTAGCAATTTACCAGGAACAAAGCCCGTCTTAACAATATCGGCAATACGTCCGTCGATAATCGCTGAGGTATCAACCAGAATTTTATTATCAACCACAGTCATATTTTCAGCAGTAGCCGGCTTTTTATTGCTACTACGCAGAAGTTTTGGAAATAATTGTGCCAGAGTATTATATTGCGAGTAAAAAACAACTACAAAAGCAATGACTGAAACAGCCGTCACTACGGTTGGAAGTAGATCGCCATAAACGCCGGGGAGTTTATTTAAAGGTACACTCAAAAGTGCACCAATTGCACTACCGACGATTAGCCCAACCACCACTAAAACGAGCTTTTGGAAAGTTAGCTGGGTCAGCTTAATAGCTATGTAGGCCGCTACTGCAATCGCTAAGGCAATGACTGGAATGATATACATGATAAATCCCTTTCTTATTTAATTTTATTGATCGCTTGAGCGATAGTTTTGACCTTCGTTAGGCCAGTGGCAGATACGCCAGGGGGTACAATAGCGGTATTAAAGCCGAGCTTTTTCGCCTCAGTCAGACGACGATCAGACATTGCAACTGAGCGAACCTCACCACTCAGACCAACCTCACCAAAAACTACCATATTTTTTGGTAAAGGTTGATTATAATAAGCCGAGGCAATTGCCAAAATAATTGCTAGGTCAATGGCCGGTTCGCCGACCTTGATACCACCAACAATATTAACATAGATATCAGATGAGCTCAAATTCACGTTCGCTCGTTTTGTCATGACGGCCGCCAAGACATTGAGTCGATTCAAATCAACTCCTGCTGCTGTTCGCTTAGGATAGCCAAATACAGATGGTGCCACCAATGCCTGGACCTCAACCAAGATCGGTCGCCGACCCTCGATCGCTGCATATATTACACTACCAGGTAAATCTTGTCGCTCACCCAGTAATACCCCCGATGGGTCGCTAATTTCGACAAGACCTTTTTCTGTCATCTCAAGCACCCCCACTTCATTGGTTGAACCAAAACGATTCTTAACCGAGCGTAGTATCTTGAGCTGTCCGAAACGCTCCCCTTGCAGGTATAAGACAGTGTCAACCAAATGCTCTAAAAGCCGTGGGCCCGCCAAATTTCCTTCTTTTGTAACATGGCCAATCAATAAAAATGTAGTGTGAGTAGATTTGGCGGTTTGTAAAATTTGGTTTGTATTATTTGTAATCTGACTAATAGTACCAGCAGCCGCTGATAAACGGTTTGAGGCCATGGTTTGAATTGAATCGACAATAATAAGATCGAATTCACCATCTTGCGCTTGGGCCAAAACCTGATCAGTATCAGTCGTACTCAAAAAGGCAAAGTTCAGCTTGGCTGTTTGACCAAACATCCGTTCAGCTCGAAGCTTAATTTGATATGATGACTCTTCACCACTGACATACAATACTTTTTTGGTCGTAGCTAGATTGGTGGCAATCTGCAGGACTAGAGTCGATTTACCGATACCAGGATCGCCTGACAAAAGCACTAGCGAACCAGCTACAAAACCACCGCCAAGAACATTATCAACCTCAACGAAGCCGGTTGAGAGACGATCAAATTTCTTACCCTCAACATTGTTAAGTCGCTCGGTCTTTAGCTTAGTCGGCAATTTAGTAGTTGCCATCGACCCCTGAGTGACCTCAACCAGGCTATCCCACGCACCACAGGATAAACAACGACCACTCCACTTCGAAAAGTTGCTACCACAAGCCTGGCAAACAAATTGAGCAGTTACCTTTGCCATCTAGCTACTCGGGGTGAGAATATTCAATACCACTTCGTTCTTACGGGCAGTAATTTTTACCTCGTCACCTGCCTTAATCGTACCGTCCAGCAGAGCACTTGCGAGCTTATCTTCTACTAATGACTGGATGGCTCGACGCAATGGCCTAGCACCTTGATCCGGATCATAGCCCGTCTCAATCAAGAGTCGCTTTAAACTGGTTGTAAATTTTAAGCTGATATTCTTCTCTCGCAAGCGAGTAGCTAGCTCTGAGAGTTGCAAATTGACAATTTGGTTGATGCTCGTCCTCGACAATGCTCTAAAAACTACAATGTGATCGATTCGATTTAGAAATTCTGGACGGAATACCTTCTTTAGTTCTTTATCTATGGTTGACTTCATTGTCTCGTGCATAGCGTTTAGCTGGCGCTCATCTTGCTTGGTTTGAGTATTAAAACCTAAAAGCGCTTCCCGATACAATAACTTAGCTCCAACATTACTGGTCATGATAATAATCGTATTGCGAAAATCTACTCTACGGCCTTTAGCATCAGTCAAATAGCCATCTTCCAAAATCTGCAACAACATATTAAATACATCTGGGTGAGCTTTTTCAATTTCGTCAAACAATATTAAGCTATATGGCTTGCGACGAACTTTCTCAGTCAGCTGACCACCTTCATCATAACCAACATAACCAGCAGGTGCACCAACTAGCCGAGCAACATTATGCTTTTCCATGAATTCACTCATATCAACCTTGATCATGGCATCTTTATCATGGAAAATCTCGCGGGCCAGAACCCTAGCTAACTCGGTCTTGCCAACTCCAGTCGGTCCTAGAAAAACAAAAGATCCAATCGGTCGATTGATATCGGCTATACCTGTTCGACTGCGTCGAATCGAACGAGCAATCGACTCAACAGCCTCATCCTGTCCTATCACTTTAGCTTTAAGCGAAGCCTCCAACTTGATTAAGTTTTCTGTTTCCAGCTTAATTAACTTAGTCAATGGCACCCCTGTCGTTTGGCTCACAACCAAAGCGATATCCTCACCATTAATCGACACTCTGGTGCTCGCCTTATCACGTGACACCTGAGCATTTATCTTCTCCTCAAGCACACTGGACTCAGACTTCAGACGAGCCGCATATTCAAAATCTTGATTATAAACAGCGTCATCGATCTGTTGCATAATGTCTGTCAATTGATTTTGCATGGTTTTTAGCTTTTTACTAGTGCCCCCGCGCTTTATCCGGGCCAGACTGGCAGCCTCATCAATCAAATCAATTGCCTTGTCGGGTAGAAAGCGATCGGAGATATAGCGCTTTGAAAGTTTAGCCGCTTCCTCTATCGCTTCATCGCTAATTTCTACTTGATGAAAATCCTGATACTTATTGCGTATACCCTTCAAGACAGCAATTGTTTCCTCAACTGTTGCTTCGGGAACGATTATTGGCTGGAAGCGCCGCTCGAGTGCACTATCCTTTTCAATATGCTTACGATATTCATCTAGCGTGGTTGCACCAATGGTCTGGACTTCACCTCGTGATAGAGCGGGCTTAAGGATATTAGCAGCATCAATCGCACCTTCAGCTGAGCCGGCCCCAACAACAGTGTGTAATTCGTCAATAAATAATATAACGTCTTTATTGTTCCTAACTTCATCAATCAATTTTTTCAGTCGCTCTTCAAACTCACCACGATATTTAGTGCCGGCTATCACACTGGCCAAATCAAGCATTATGATACGCTTTTCAAGAAGCATATCGGGAACATCTTCAGCAACAATACGCGAAGCCAGACCTTCGACAATGGCTGTCTTACCAACACCTGGCTCACCAATTAATACTGGATTATTTTTCGTACGGCGATTGAGAATAGAGATCATCCGAGCAATTTGCAAGCTACGACCCACCATCGGGTCAAGTAAATCATTTTTCGCCTTAGCTGTCAGGTCAATCCCAAAATGATCCAGTGCAGGAGTTTTTGAGCCTTTATTTGCCTTCTTGGTAGCTGACATAGTTGGCTCCTGATAGGAATATGACTGGGAGTTCAAATAGCTTTCAAGCTCATCACGTAATGAATTTGGGCTTACCTTAATCTCACGGAGCAGGGCATTCGCTCTGGCATTCTTTTGACTTAAGATCGCAAACAAAATATGCTCTGTACCTGCAAAAGGTTGGCCGAACTCTTGAGCCACTCGCAAGGCTAAAGTGATAGTTTTTTTGGCTGTCTCGCTTAGAGCTTGTGGCTGTGGAACACGCCCCACTACAGGTGTAGTTACCACGCTTAGACTGAGCTTATCGAGAGAAACACCGTGCTCGCTCAAAACCCTTGCGCCAATCGAGCTATTTTGCTTTAAAACACCTAAAAGCAAATGCTCAGTTCCAATATAGCTAGCCCCCATGCCACTCGCCAGCTGGCCAGCGTGTTGCAAGCTACGCTTAGCATTTTCAGTGAAACGATCAAATTGGGATAGAAAGTTATCTGTGCTCATGACTTCCCCTTTCTCTTATATTAGCAGATTATTCTAACTAATACCAAACAAATATCGAAAAAAAATTTATCAGTCTCTAATA
>CAZCIH010000012.1:0-11722 GCA_964498855.1 uncultured Candidatus Saccharibacteria bacterium
ACTATGCTGCTTTTACTGCAAATGGTGATCAGGTCATGGTGCCGGCTACTTCGGCGATCATTGATGTGACGGCACGATCTGGTAATGTCTATCGTCGCATTCGAGCAGAACGCTCGCTTGAGACTCGTGCTCGTGGTACCGTCTTTGACTCGGCTGTCTTCTCAGGTACAGACATTTGTAAAAACCTGACAGTCGATAGTGGAAATAACACTAAGACTTTCAATAGTTGTGATTAGACTCGTTTAGGAAGAGAAATGACAACTTAAGTTTAGCTTCGCCTATTTGTTACCAGAATGGAATTTGCGGTGGACATCTTTGAGCTGTGGATCGGTCAGATGGGTATAGACCTGAGTGGTAGATATGTTTGAGTGTCCCAGCATTGATTGGACACTACGCAAGTCTGCACCATTGACGAGCAGGTCGGTAGCAAAAGAGTGGCGCAAGGTGTGCGGTGTGATAGACTTGGTGATACCAGCCAGTCGACCGTATTTCGCGACCGATCGCTGGATGGAGCGAGTGGTTAGGCGGGTGTAATTACCATGGTCGATGGCAATTTTGGTGCCACTATAATGGATGAAGAGTGGGTCAAAGTTGTCAGTTCTTTTTTTGAGATAATTTTTGATTGCAATGACGGCCTCCTGGCTCAGATAAACTGGTCGATCCTTTTGACCCTTACCACGAATGCTAAACTCTCCACGAGCTAAATTAACTTGGTCGCGGTTGAGACTAACCAGCTCAGAGACGCGTAGGCCACTGGAAAATAGCAACTCGAGGATGGCCAGATCGCGTAAGCCGATGACAGTTGAAGTATCGACAGCCCCAAAAAGTCGCTTAATCTCGTCGCGAGAAAGGAAGCTAACTTGCGGACGTTTGACCGTGGCCAGCTCAATCTTATCGGCAGGTAGGCACTTGATATTGCGTCGAGCCAGGTATTTGAAGAAGCTACGCAAAGCGATTAAGTGGTAGTTCTGAGTGGTACGACTAATAGTACGACCATCCTCAGTACGATAGCGGTTGAGCCATTGGCGCCATTTGCTGATCAGATCGATATCAATCGCATCGACTTTGATCTCATCACCAGCAAAGTCCAAAAAGCGATTAAGATAATGGGAATAATTTTCGATAGTCTTGAGGCTTCGACCCTTCTCGATTTCAAGATAATCGAGAAAGTCACCCATGTATTCAGCGTACATATCTTTAGGATAAGCGTTTTAAGGAGTAAGCGCAAGTTAGATGAGACCTTGAGAATGGCTCAATTTTCAGCTATAATCGACAGGATTTAGAGAGCTTATGGTAAAAAAATCTAAACAATATGATGTACTGGTGGTCGGTGCTGGTCATGCTGGCTGTGAGGCTGCGATCGCCGCAGCTAAGCTGGGCGTGCGAACTGCTTTAGTAACGACTAATTTAGAAAAAGTCGCTACTTTACCCTGTAATCCGTCTGTTGGTGGTCCTGGCAAAGGCCATCTGGTGCGTGAAATTGGAGCTCTTGGCGGGGTGATGGCTGAGGTAGTTGATAAGAGTGCGATTCAAATCAAAGAGCTCAATACGAGCAAAGGGCCAGCCGTCAGAGCCTATCGAGCACAGCTAGATCGCAGTCGATACAATCAAAATATGCGTGACCTACTTCATTCGACACCAGGTCTAGATCTGATTGCCGATGGGGTCAACGCAGTGGAAGCGGAAAATGGTCGTGTCATCGGTGTGAAGACCGCAAAACATGGCTTGATTCGTAGTCAAACGGTCGTCATTTGCTCAGGTACGTTTTTAAACGGTGAGATTATTATTGGGCCTGAGGTCGTAAAGAAGGGTGGTCGTATTGATGAGGCTAGCGTTAGTGGTTTGACCGAGTCATTGCAGGCTCTTGGCCTTAAATCAGGTCGGCTCAAGACTGGTACACCACCGAGGATCCTGCGCAGTAGCATTGATTATACTGGTCTGGAGGAGGCACCTGGTATGTCTGGTGAGATTAGTTTTTCTTATCCACAGCGTGAGCTTCTACCTCTTCGTGAGCAAGTCATGTGTTGGTTGACCTACACTAGTCCGCAAGTACACCAACTAATACTAGATAATTATCATTTGTCGGGTAATATCTCAGGCTTAGTGACAGAGACTGGACCGCGCAGTTGTCCCAGCCTTGATCTTAAGGTGAAGAATTTTCCCGGCCGAGATCGTCACCCAATTTTTATCGAGCCAGTCGGAGTAGAGGACGGACCAGATGGTGAATTAATGTATTTGCAAGGCTGTTCAACAGCTTTTGCACCTGACATGCAAGAGAAGATATTTCGTACCATCAAAGGTCTGGAAAACGCTGAATTTATTGAGTATGGCTACGCTGTGCGTTATGACTTTTTTCCACCCCATCAGCTGACTCGCAGTTTGCAGACAAAAGTTGTTCAAAATCTATTTTTAGCAGGTCAAATGAATGGTACAACCGGCTACGAAGAAGCAGCCGCTCAAGGCCTCATGGCGGGTATAAATGCAGCTTTAGCCAGCCAAAAGCTTGAGCCCATTATACTTGAGCGCGACAATAGTTATATTGGTGTCTTGATCGAAGATTTAGTCACTAAAACCCATGTTGAGCCATATCGTATGTTTACTTCAAGAGCAGAGTATCGATTGCTTCTGCGCAATGATAATGCTGACCGTCGTTTGACAGCTGTGGGTTATAAAATTGGCCTCATTGATGAAAATACAATGGCCCAAGTTGAGCGTAAGTCGGCTGATATCGAGGAGGCGATAGAACGACTGAAAAAGCATAAACTCAGCTATGGTGGTGAAGTAATGACAGCTTATAATTTGCTTAAAAGGCCTCAGATGTCACTCGAACTTTTTAAAAAAAAGTTTGATATTGATATCGCGCCAGAAATATTAGATAGCGTTGAGATTGAGGTGAAATATCATGGCTATTTTGAGCGTCAAGCTCGCGAAGCCGACCGATTGGCAGAGCGAAGAGCGATGAAGCTAGCTTTTGACATCAACTATGATGCCATCACCGGTATTCGCAACGAAGCTCGTCTGAGGCTAAAAGAAACTAGGCCAGAATCAATCGCCCAAGCCATGCAAATCCAGGGCATTACTCCAGCAGACTTGAACGTCTTAATGGTGGCTGCACATGCGCACGAGCGAAAAAGCTGACCCTTTATTAATATAATGGTTTTGCTACAATAGATAGATAACCTAAAAGGAGGCGTAGTAGATTGGGATTAACGGTTTGGCTGTTTGAAACTGCTGTCCATTTGATCGAGATTGGTGGCTATTGGGGAGTATTTTTTGGCCTGGTTTTAGATAGTTGTGGTTTGCCAATTCCTTCTGAAGTGATCTTGGCCTTGTCTGGCTCGATTGCGCGTACGACGAGTCAATTTAGCTACATTTGGCTACTTGTTATCGGTACTATTGCTCAGACAATTGGAGCATATATTTCTTATTTAATTGGTCGCTACGGCGGTGAGCCATTGGTGAAAAAATACGGTAAGTACTTTCTTATCTCTAGCCATGATTATGACAAGGCCAAGCGTTGGTTTGAGAAGAATGGTGAGCGTACTATTATTATTTCACGCTGTATCCCGGTGGTGCGAACGTATATTGGTTTTCCGGCTGGCACATTTGAAATGAATCAGCGTAAGTTTATTATCGATACGGCGATTGGTTCGGCGATTTGGACGGTATTTTTGGTTACGGCCGGCTACTTGATGGGTGATAAGTGGCATGATTTTTATAAGATTATGCATTTGCTTGACTATCCAATCATTATTCTGATAGCCTTCTTTATTGGTCGGTTTATTTATAAGAAAGTGAAGGTGAGGCGTGAAGCAAAACAAGACCAAGCTAGATAATGGTCTGCGGATACTAACTAATGAGGTTGCTGATGCCGGTAGTGTGACGGTATCAATTTTCGTTGGTGCCGGTGGTCGCTATGAAGATCTGAAGACTGAGTATGGTGTATCACATTTTTTGGAGCATTTACCATTTAAGGGCAGTAAAAAATGGCCCTCTGCTAAACAAATCTCAGAAGCGGTCGATGGAGTTGGTGGTGTGATGAATGCTTATACTAGCGAAGACCACACTTGTTATTATATTAAACTGCCTCGTCAGCACTTTGATCTGGCTTTCGATGTGGTAGCTGATATGGTCACCTCGCCTCTCTTTGAAGCCAAGCAAGTTGAGCGTGAGCGCAACGTGATTTTAGAAGAGATTAAGATGTACAAGGATGATCCGGCACGACTGGTGTATGACTTAGTGGGAGATTTACTCTGGCCGTCTGATGATCTTCGAACTAACGTGATTGGCACAGAAGATAGCATCAAAGCCATACCGCGCCAGACCATAGTTGATTACTATGAGAAGCTTTATGCCACTGGCAATATTGTCATATCGGTTGCTGGAGGGGTGAAGCATGATGAGGTGGTGAAAAAGGCCAAGCAATATTTTGATATCTTACCTGCTAAGGCCGAACGGACATTCACACCAACCAAGGGGGCTATCGCCGATAAGATAAGTAATATCGTCGATCAAGAGACTAATCAGTCACATTTGATAATCGCCGCCCGTGCTCCTCAACTTGAAGATGACGATGATATGTCAATGCGTGTGTTAGCTGCCGTCTTGGGCGGTAGTATGAGCTCGCGTTTATTTTTGAATGTACGAGAGCAGAAAGGTTTGGCTTATAGCGTGCATGCCAATTCTCATGCTTTTACTGATAGTGGTAAGATTGAAATTTATGCTGGTGTTAATCGTGAAAAAGTTACTCAAGCATTGAAGGCAATCATCGAGGAAATTAACCGTTTGCGTGATGAGGAAATTAGTGCTAAAGAACTAGATCGAGTCAAGGAGCAATTTCGTGGTCGCATGATTATGGCACGGGAGAATAATGCAGTTATAGCTGATAGTCAGGGCACTCAGATGATTTTAACTGGCAAGGCGCGTACGCTCGAACAGATCCTGGAGCAGGTTGGCCAGGTGAGTGTTAAAGACGTTAAGCGTATCGCCTGTGATTATTTGCGACCCGAACAGCTACGCTTGGCCATGATTGGTCATCACAGTACTGACGACAAGCAAGAATTTGAGAAAATAATAAGCCAGAAGGGAGTAAAGAATGCCAAAAGTTGATTTTCGGCCAGATCCAAAAAAAGTTGACGCTATCCGTCGCGAGAAAACTTTAATTCTTATTAAGCCAGATGCGGTGACACGCAAGATTGTTGGTGAGGTGATTGATCGTTTTGAGCGCAAGAGTTTAAAAATTGTTGCTCTTAAGCTAGTCCATCCCACTAAAACTATGGTCGAACAGCATTATATTGACTCCGAAGAGTGGCTAACAGAAGCTGGTACCAAGACATACAATAATTTTATTGAGAAAGGTTTTGAAGTTGATAAAACACCGCGCGAGATTGGCCTCTTAATCCGTAAGCGTCTGATGAGTTCGATGACGGCTGGTCCGGTGGTAGCGATGGTGGTGGAGGGTGCGCATGTCGTTGAAGCGGCACGCAAGATGCGAGGTGCTACTAGTCCGACTCACGCTGCACCTGGGACAATCGGATTTGATTATTCAGTCGATAGCTATGAGCTTGGTGATGCTGGCGATTGGGGTACAAAAAATATCATTCATGCTAGTGATAGTGTCGAAAATGCAAAGCGCGAGATTGGAATTTGGTTTAAGCCAAATGAAATTATCGAATATGATAGCGCTGAGTGCCAAGTCCTTTATTCCAAGGATTGGTATAAGGGCTAGCTAAGGCATTTAGATAGGTATCTTACCATTACTCTACGTTGTCAAACTTTATTAGCTTCGATTGCGCAATAACTCTCTTACTGACTGAATTTTGAAAAAGTCTGTAGGCGGGACGATTCTCTTTTTGGTAATTTATCTTGATGCCAAGATCTTGGTCACATTTATCGCATTTGAGCTTCTTCTGGCCGGTGTTTATACCATTCATTCTATCCAAATACATTCTTTTTAGTGGTCCTGGCCCATCCTTTTGGTAATAGCAAACATGAGCGTTGCATTTCTCGCAGGTGATATCAAGCATTCTTGACCAACCACCTCTGGCTTTACTGTATTTATCATTTTTCATATCTACACCTATGGTACCCTGGGAGGGATTCGAACCCCCGACGCCCGCCTTAGGACGGCGGCGCTCTAGTCCGCTGAGCTACCAGGGCAAGTTAGAATAGATTGCACACATATTATATCAGCTTATACGCCGTTGAAATAATTGAGAAAAAAATTTATACTAATCGAGTCTTTGTCCATCCCAGTGCAAAGAAGGAAAAATGTCTACAGCACGAGAATTTTTCGGATGTCTGGATTGTACCTACATCATCAAGACTAGTCACACAGGAAAATGTCCTAGTTGTGATGGTCAGCTCGGCTACTTCAGACTGGAAGAATTGAATCCGGCTGAGCAGAGTTTGCCAGATTCAGTTGTCGAGACTGAGCTAGTGACTGGTGCAGGAGTTGATAAGATGATACCTCGTAGCGAGAAAGGCTGGTACTACTGGGAAGCCAACTACCAATCTGGCGGTAAGGCTTGCACTAGCTTTTGGCTGGCTGTCAGTGCCGATCATGCTCGACACCGAGTTTATCGACACAGCCGGACACCAGAGGGTGAGTCAATCCAAACTCTTGATGGCCAAGAGCTGCGTCTGCCCCGAGATGGTGAGCCAGATCGTAGCATCGCTGTCATGCGATTGCATTTCCGTCCTGTCGAATACTACGACGAGGATAATAATCTGGTTCGAGAAGTTTCGGACTAGCGCCTCAAAAGCTTCTATTTGGTCCCATTTCGGGTTATCTCGAAGTGGGACCATTCTATTCCAAATCATTATCTGGTCGAGAGAGCATTAGCGTTGTACAATTACACTATGGCTAGACCAACCAAACGCGACAATGCCCGACGTAGCTCAGGGATACTAAGCAGGCAGGAAGAAGATATTATTTGCGTGACACATCAGTTTCCGATTGTAATGCGTCGGCAGTTAATTGTTGGTATGCTGATAATTTTATTTGGCATGTTGCCATGGTCTTATGCGACTGGCAATGTACTCGATTGGGCACCGCAGGCAACTTGGTGGATGATATTTGTTTTTGCGATTTTAATTTTTTATTGGTTTCGAACTTGGGTGAGTTGGTATTACAGTGTTTACATGCTGACGTCGGTTAGGGTTGTGATGATACGACAACGGGGGTTCTTTAATCGTCGAGTGGAGGAATTGGCATTGAATAATGTTCAAAATGTTAACTATCATATCACTGGTTTTCAGGCTGCATTATTTGGCTACGGTGATATTGAAGTCCAGACTTTGTCCGGCTCAGGTGGGCTAAGGCTGAGCTATGTCCATCATCCATCAGACTTGCAACAGAAAATACTTGAAGCTGTTCATAAGCATAGTTCGACTTCAAGCGGTAGCTAGTGTATTATAGATAAAAAGTTTTAGGAGTTTATTTTTTATGCCAAAAGATCCGGATATTAAGAAATCCAAGTCAACCAAGAAAACGACTACAAAAGCAGCTACAAAAGTAGAAGATAAAACCAAAAAAACTAGTACTGCCAAGTCTGACACTGCTAAGCCAGCTGGCGTTAAAGCTAGTACAGCTAGTGCTCAGTCAAGTTTTAAAGATAAGCTCAAAAAGATTGGTATCAAGAAGAAACCAACCCGCAAGACTGTCAGTATTATCGGTGCGACCGTGCTTGGTATTATTATCGCCCTGATTGCTATTTTTGGTGTGGCTATCTATAAGTATCGGGCAGATAATCGGGCAGTGCGGATTGCAGCTCAAATTGTGCCGTATCCTGTTGTGAGTGTGATCGGGAATGTAATTTGGAATATTGCGACTTATAATCAGTATCTGTTCGAGCGGGCATCTATCAAGAAATTTTACGAGTCACAAGGCCAAGATTTGAAGTCAGCCGATGGTAAGGCCAAGCTAAAGCAACTTGAGCAGGATCTCATTAAACAGCTTAGTGATAATCTTCTGATCGCTCAGCAAGCACGTAAATACGGCGTGCGGGTGACCAGCAAGGAAGTTGATAGTGAATTTAACGAGCTGGTGAAGAATGCCGGTGGCATGGATAAGGTAAAAACTACCTTGACCAAGTTATACGGTTGGACTATTCCTGACTTTAAAGAAAAGATTCGCCAGAGCCTCTTGCAAAAGAAGCTAGCCGAAAAGGTGACTAGCGATCCGAAGCTCAACGAAGCAGCCAAAAAACAGGCTGAGGATATTTTAAAGCAAGTGCAGGCTGGTGGTGACTTTGCAGAGCTAGCTAAAAAATATTCGTCTGATGGTAGTGCTTCAAATGGTGGTGATCTGGGCTTCTTTGGCAAGGGCCAGATGGTGCCTGAGTTTGAAAAAGCTGCCTTTGCACTCCAGCCTGGTCAGACCAGTGGGATAGTTAAGACTCAATACGGTTATCACATCATCAAGGTGACCGATAAGAAAGACGATCAGATCCGAGCTTCACATATCTTGATTAAGGGTGTTGACCTGGAATCATGGCTAGAAAATGTTCGCAAGCAAGCTCGCATCAAGCAATATTTCTTCCCAAATTAGTTCAATAGTAAGACTTAGTGCTCTCCAGGTTGCGTTTTTGACGGCTCGGCCGTATAATTACTGTCGCTTACCTTAAAATCTTCGAGTAGAAAGTTGACAGAATGTTTGGCTATCAGTTTGATTTGACGGCTGAAGAGCAAAAGCAACATGGGCTGTCGCAGCTCCTCGTTTATCAAGAGACTGGTACCGGCAATGGCTGGGTTTTGAATACCCCAGAAAATCGTCACCTGGCTGGTGATATCATCCTGTTACGCAGCAATCCTCACTATGGTGTTGAGGGTCGGTCGAGTAGTAAGAATCGTTTCACCCATACTCTGACTGATTTGCATAATGCTGGTCGGGCGGTCAAGTCGCATCGAGATAATATTGAGCACGAAATCGATGCATTGCGCCTCGATGTGGCCCTGATTAGTTTAGTCCAGCAACACTTGAGCGATTGGAATCAGTGGAGCGAGTCAGATCGGGCACTCTATAGCTCGATTATGGAGATGGTGGGCAGTGGTCATCAGCGGGCACTCGATCCAGCCAAGCAGAGGGCACTTGAACAATTGCTTGGCTCGCGTGATTTTACAGATTCACTCAATCGGGCAAATCCTGGTATGGTGTCTTGGCGCTTGCCAGTGGCCAAGGAGCGGCTAGTAGATCGCGCGAACAGGGTGAATGAGCAGTTTGCTAGTAATTCTCGTCGTCGAGCCTGGATTAATCAGTGCTGGAGTGATGAGACGAAGCGAGTGGATCAACTGCTTGAGCTAATGGCAAGCTGTGACAACTTGGCAGAACGTGAGGGGGAGTTTCTAGAGCGCGCCCGAAGCATTCGGTTTAAGCCCTATGTCCAGGCTGTTAACCTGGCTTGGCACAATATCGCTCATGCTCAAAGTGCTTATGAGCTATCTCAGAGCCTGATGGTGATGGGCGGCCTCTATGGTGTGTTGATGCGACCCATGAGTATCATTGCTCACACTACCATCAAGCAGTTTGAGTCTTGTATTGCTTCTGATCTCAATGGCTATATTGAGCTCATTAACACTCTCGAGCTTCTGCTGCCGCAGATTGGAGTGAATTCCGCCTACCAGCAGCTGGCGGGCCAATTGACTACTGTCACAGCGGCAGTCAAGAGACAATTACAAGATGCCGATTTTCAATCTGCCATACAATCGGCTCGTGATTATCGCATGGCGTTACGCTATCATGGCCTCAGCAAAGACGATTGGGGTAAATGGTATCTCGCACCAGGTATGGAGTGGCCATCCACTTTGCCGAAGGACTTCGATCCATTCAAGTTCTGATCAATAGATTTCGGAGGTTTTTTAAGCCAAGCGCCCGGGAGATATTTTCCTGGGCGTTTAGCTTTTATGAAAAATAGTTTGCAATAGCTGAGCTATCGCGATTGCGCCAGCTATCATATATCAATATTTGCTCAATCGCCTGAGCCACACTTCGCTCGATGCCGACAGATGCGTGGCTATCAAAGAAATTTTTGATCTCATCTGCTTTTTGACGGGTGACAAAAGCATTACCAACCATGGTCGGCACTAGAGCCATTAAATGGCTACTACTGAAATTTTTATATAAAGTTTTCCAATTAGATTGAATAAATTGCCAGGCTTGCTCTTTAGCATAGCGATTTGCCATTATTTGAGCCAAATAAATAATACTGTCACTCGGTCGAACGGCCTGCGATAGGCTCATATCCAGTGCTTGTTGTATTAATATCGGGTCTTTGCTGGTGGCTAGGCCAACAAAAAGGCGTCGCTTTTCCTCCTGAAGTTCAGCCCTCATGTACAGCTGTCTGATTTTTTCAAAGTCAGATTTAGTGCCATCGCGTCCGATTGTGGTGTAAACAAAAGCACGCATATTGGGTGTGATGGTCTGGCCTTTGATATGATTATCGAATAATTCATGGGCTAGATTAATAACAGTTTTGTCACCAGATTTTGCTAGGCTACTGAGCACGATAGGACGTAATAATGAGTTAAAATGGTGTTCATCTTGTCTAGTTTCATTACCAAGTTTCTGATAAATTGCTTTTAAGAGGTCGCGATTAAAATCACGTATTTGGTTATAAATCGACTCATCGGTCATAATGTGAGCTAATTTATTGAGGCCACTTAGCACTCCATCCCAAACGATATAGCTAGTTTCGGATCGGTACTGGCTAATTAATTCTAGTAAGCTCTTGGCATCCAAATAGCCGGCTTCATTAAGTATCGTACTATCACTAATAATACCAAGACGATCTATTGGATTAAGTAGGCCCTTTTTTAACGGCAGAGCTAGCTGACCCAGCATTGTGGCATTATAGTTTACCACTACTAGACTTGATTGATTACTATTTGGCTTAAACCAGTCATCATATCTTCTTTTCATCCGATAGCTTTTTTTATCAACCAAAATAGGCTGGCTTATATCCTCGGATGATTTAAACTGCAAAGGTATTGGCCAGACAGTATTTGATTTATTTTTTCTTTTGGGATTGCTATAGAATCGATTTTGGCTAATCATATCACCGTCAAATGAAATAATTGGGTAGCCCGATACTTTCGTCCAAGTATTCATTATTGATTTGACTGGCTTATTGGTAGCCTGCTCGAGCTCGTGCCAGAGATCAGCGGTGGTGGCATTGCTGTAGCTGTATTTTTTGAGATAATTTTGCAAACCACGCCTAAAATCATCCTCACCTAGGTAATGTTGCAACATTCGAATAACTGTAGCTCCCTTGTGGTAGCTAATATTATCAAATATTTGATTAATCTCAGAAGGATCATTCACCTCAATTTCGATCGGATGAGTATTTTCTAAACAATCTAGCTGGCGAGCCTGCTGGTAATCATCAGCTACAAATTGTTCCCACATCAACCAATTTGGCTTGATATGATCGACTGCCAGATATTCAACCCAGCTTGCAAAGCCTTCGTTGAGCCAGAGGTCCGTCCACCAGCGCATAGTGACGAGATTGCCAAACCACTGGTGGGCCAGCTCGTGGGCGATTACCATGGCGACCCTTTGTTTCGTCCCCAAGGATGAGTCGTCTGGATCCATCAAGATGGCCGTTTCTCGATAGGTGACAGCACCCCAATTTTCCATTGCCCCAGAGCTAAAGTCAGGAATCGCTATCATGTCGAGCTTGGGGAGTGGATAGTTGGCTACCTGTTTCAGAAAATCCTCATCCAG
>CAZCIH010000013.1:0-11547 GCA_964498855.1 uncultured Candidatus Saccharibacteria bacterium
CAAAATATTAAGTAGCCAAGTAATAAGTGCTCGCCAGGACTTATTCATGGCTTGACGATAAAGCAAATTAATACTAATCGAACGATTATCAAGCTCACGCAGACGAGTCGCTCGAGCCACCATTCTCACCAGATAAGCTACCAGAGCTGAGATCAGGCTAATGACTAAGATGGTAGCAACAATTGCAGCTAGGCGAAAGTAATTGGTCGGTGCTAGCTCTAATCTGACTTGTCCCAGCAAATCTGCTACGGTATAATGCTGAACTTTGATTATTCGCACCACTAGCCCTGGCAACAAAGCAAGAGCCCAAAACTGAGGACTAATCATAGTACTTAGCAGTATCGACTGGACGACATATCGATCGACACGCCGAGTGAATGGCTGGACGAAAACTAGTTTTAAATAGCCTTGTCCAACCTTTCTGTGAGGTTGTGGAGCTGTTTCGGATGTATTTTGACTGGTGATTGGCGAGTCGGTCTTGTGGCTTTTTTTCTTTTCGACCTGTCCGCGACGCTCTTGCCCGGAAAGGCCATCGCTCGACTTGACTGAAGGCTTATCTTGAGCAGTCTTATCGGGCGAGGTTGGTTTCTTTGCAGACATAGATTTAGTATTGGCCGACGGATTTGCCATTGGAGTCGGAGCGAAATGACGCAAATCTAAAGTATTGCTTGACTTATCCGAAGATGGAGCTGACTCAGCTGGCTGGCTTTTCGCTTGAGCCGGGCCAACGGCTTTTCCGGTATCAAGGCTATAGCCAATTCCATCAACAGTTATAATACGATCTTTCTTTTCTGTCATTACCTATACTTTTTAATTACTATTATTATTTAATTAGCTTAAGCACTATTATACATTAAAATTCAGCCTGACTAAGACTTATCGAATCGACAATGATTAATCAACTAGGAATACCATATCAGCAATCACGCCTTAGTTGAAGTTGAGGCTATTTTTTGTGATGATAGTCTGTGGTATGAATTATAAATCACGAGGTGGCTAAAAAGCGATGGCAACAAAAATACGCTTCCAAAATATACTACTGGTGAGCCGGCCCGCCCGTTGGCTTAAAACAGCTGCTCCGTTTGCCATTGCTTACTTAGCTACTTCTCAGCAATTCGACTTAAGCTTCTGGCTGGGCCTACTTTACTTCTGTTTGAGCTTCAATTTGGCTCTGCGTGGCTATCGTCTATTGGAAAAGTCTGACTCTAGCCCTGCAAGAACGTCAGCTATGCTTTGGCTAATACTCACCAATCTGCCATTTTTAGTCTATTTCCTCGTCTATGGCACCATACCGATTAAAAGCGCTAGTATTATTATGGTTGGACTTCTGCTTGGCTATGGAGTATTTAACCGATGGTTTGCACAAAAGCCATTTTTAAAAGCCATCTCCATCAGCCTACTATTTACCCTACCCCTATTCTTCGGCTTAGCCTGGAACAGCCGCGCCATTAACTATATCGCAATAATTTTAGTGGCGTTTGCGTGGTGCTTGGCTAGCCATAGTTTTGCCACGGCCACTTTTTTACTCGATGACCGTAAAAATCACCGTCAGTCAATCGCTACCCGCCTGGGAGTAAAACGCAGTCTTGCTCTAAGCTTCTGGATTTATTCAGCCTGTGCCCTTTCCATTGGACTGTTTTATGGCATTAATGGATTATTAGTTGCCTGCCTCATGGCCATTTATGCCTTAAATATCAGCTTTTTTACTAAATACAAAAGTGATGCTCAAAGCGATAAGCTCAAACGCGGTTGGTACAATTGGCAATGGCTCAATCTGATAGTTGGCTTTTGGCTTACCATTATTTTGATTCACACGATCGATCCGCTACACCTTGGCGACAGCAGGATTATTTTTATTAGCTATATCTTGATTTTTGTTAGTCTATTTCAGACTTTATTAATAATGCATAATCTGATTGGCTTCGCCCGACCAAAAGTGAATCGTATAAATGAATGGCCCAAGGTTTCGATTCTTATTTATTCTCACAATCAAGCTGATAATATCGCCTCGACCCTACTCGCTCTGATTGGCCAGAATTATCCCGAGCTTGAAATTATATTTGCCGATATCGAGTCTAGCGACAACACCTTGAAAATTGTTGAGGGTTATGAAGATCCGCGCATCAAAATTGTAAAAATTGCCCCACTTAGGTCTGGTTGGACAATGCATGCTCATGCCGCTGCCGAGCTTCTTAGCCAGGCCAATGGCGAATTAGCTATCTTACTTTCAGCCGACACCGTCCTCAAGCCAAACGCGATAGCAAACTTTGCCTCACTAATGGAAAGAAAAAAACTTGACCTGATGTCACTCCTACCAGCTGACCAAAATAAAACATTGGCTCAAAAGCTTATTCTTAGCCAAAATCAATTCTTCCTACTAGGCATATATCCAGCAGCCTATCTAGCCAAAAACTATCCCAAATTCGCCAGTGCTTATGCTGGTCTGATAATTTTCAACCGCCAGAAGATAAACTCAATCGGTGGTTTTAAGTTGGTTAAAAATAGTCCTTTGGAGGATTTTGATTTGGCCTCGCAGGTAAAAATTAATGGCCTGAAGACCGCCTTTTACTTGGGTAGTGATATCGCAGTCAGCCAAAATCATGCCGACTTAAAGCTGATACTCAGACAAACAAACCGTCGGCTCTATCCTCTACTAAGCTTTAATATGCCATTTGCGCTCTGTCTTATCAGTGGTGGGCTATTTGTCTTTTGCGCCCCGTTTGCTATGCTCATCTATCAAATCCTCTATCAGAATGGGGCTTCCATCATCGGGCTAATCGCAGTATTAATCATTGGTCTAACCAACCGACTCATTGTAGCAATAAAAACAAAACAAAGCCGACTTGGTGCTCTACTCTATCCTTTAACTAGCCTGATAACAATTCTCGAAATAATTACCTCCATGCTCAGCTACGAATTACTCAAACCACGCTGGCTGGAGCGAACAGAAGCACATTAATCCTAGGATTTGGGAGTATTGCTAAATTTATGATCACCTGGTATCTTTGCTGGCACCTCGAGAAAAAAGGTACTACCACTGCCTAGCTTACTCTGCAGCCAAATCTTTGCTCCGATACGATCAGCCTGCTTTTTAGAAATATACAGACCCATCCCCGTACCTTTGACTTTTTGTGTTTGTTCATTTTCAGCTCGAAAAAACTTTGAAAAAAGTTTCTTTTGATCGGCCACGCTCATCCCGATACCATGATCAGTCACGCTAAACTGCACTCCGTTGCTAATTTTTAGACTAGGTCGGACAGTAATTATCACCTCTTTGCCGTCGCCACTATATTTGATAGCATTTGTAACAAGATTGACCAAGATCTCCTTGATTCTCTCCTTACTAGAAAAAACCACCGGCAAGCTATCCGCTACCGCCGAGCTCAAAGAAATACCAACCTCTCCGGCCTTTGAATGCAAATCTTGTGCCACTTCATTTATTAATGATACGGGCTCAATTTGATTTAATTCAATATCAAGTACACTACGATCAGCTTGTGATAATTCGGACAAATCTTTCAATAAGCTCTGTAGAAATACCAGATTACTTTGAGCACTCCGAACTAGCTTGAGCGCCTTATCCGGCAAAGCAACAAAGCCTGGTACCAGCAAAGTTGATAGGTCTGCCTCAACAACCGCCACTGGCGTCCTAAGTTCATGCGAGATAATAGAAACAAACTCATCCTTCTGAGCTTCGAGTGTTTTTTGGCGACTAACATCACGAACTAAGACCAAAGCACCTTCCTTTACATCATGCTCCACCACTGGACTGACAACGGCATGAATATCAAGAACATGTTGGCCATTCCGATAAAGCAAATCATCGCGTATGATCGGCCGATTCTCTTTGATAGCTTGGCCAGCGATATCAATCGATTTTTCAGCTTCATCTTCCGCGCTAGAAAGGGGCAACACCTTAGTAATTGAGCGACCAATAATATCATTGTGGGTGTCCAACAGCTCCAGAGCAGCACCATTATAAAGCACTATCTTCCCCGCTCGATCAACTAGTAGCACCGCCTCGCCCAAGCTATTCACTAAAGCTTTGAGCTTATTACGCTCTCGCTCAATAGCAGACTCTACTGAGATAGATTCAGTACGACTCTTGGCTCGTTGATGTGCGCTAGCAGCAGCCACAAATCCTGTGATTAATGACAATATGGCAAGCATTAAAATAGAGAAATCAAATCGCAAGATTGATAGCCAGATCAAGATAATTACGCTAATCAATGACAAGCTATAGCTAAGACCTAGCCCTGCAAAACCAGCTATCAGGCTCTCAAAAATCACAAAGCAAAGCAATAAGATTATCCAGGGACTGGCAGTCCCGCCAGTCAAGCAAATGATTGTCACCACAAAAAAAAGCTCCACTATCATCAATAAGAAATTTCTACCCAAACCATTGGAATTCATGGCTGGTACAAAAAATCGAGCAATTAAAAAGCAGGCATACAAAATAACAGTAACAGCCACAATTAAGCTATGGGATGTCAAAAACCAGACTGTCATCGTGACAAACAGCAGAATCATACCCCGAGCAAGGACAACAACTTGATTGTTGATCTGATCTGGAGATTTATCTCTCGTGCTGACTAATGCCATTGTGCTATCTCTTTTTCTTATCTGGTTTTTTCATAAATATCATACCTACAATCGCCAAACCAGCAGCAATTACAATGTAGCCCAAGCTGTAAATCCTAGCATCGGCTAACAATGTCGGCACTAAAGCCATAGCAACACGCCAACTGTCCTGGCTATTACCTGCATTGTCCATAAGCAGAGGCGTGCCATAGCTCAATACCGCTACACTCAATCCGGCAAATAGAAAAGACCAAGCTATCTTTGTTATTTTTGCTCGACCACGACGTAGATTTGTCACTACCAGCATTACCATTACGATACAAGATGCTACTATCATCGGTAATTGCCAAGATTTAGCCCGATCATAGGCTTGCTTTATCTCAGTCAAGCTTTTGTCGTTTGAGCTATTTGGCTTGGTCTTGGCTTGGTTAGCGTCGGTTGCTATTTGCGCTCCAGGAGATAATTCAATTGTATCCGGTATTGCCTTTGTTACCTCAAAATTAATTGTCGCCGCCTTACTACTATCTAAATCTTGGCTAAATTGGGAGGTTAGATCTGATTTTAGAGTTGTTAAATCCAAGGTACTTTTTGGCAAATCTGTCGAATTCCCCTTTAGCCAACTGGTGATGCTTACTAATGTCGGCTGGAGTAATTTTTCAACCGTAGCGGGCGTGATGACTTTATTTATCGAAGCCATTACCAATGGGTCGTTTACCCCAGACGATTCTAGTTGACTACGAAACTGATTCTGAACAGTGCTACTTAGAGCATGATAAACTCCGGCTTTGTCTAAAGCTTCGTTGAGGCGTGCTGATGATTCAAAAACATGGCTAGCACTTAATATAACAGCAAGTCCAGCTAGTAAAACTGAGTTGATGATTATCAGCAAACGACTAAGGAGGCGCATTTGAATCCTTTGTTATGGTTTTGTGGTCGTAGTTGGGCTCGGACTAGCCGAAGGAACTGCTGAGGAATTGTTTAGCTTAAAGGTCATGATTGACTCATGCATAGCTCGCTTATTTTCATTTCCGGGAGTGACATCGAAGGTCAATGCTTGAATCTGGTAAAGTTTTTTGTCTTGAATGGCATAGACCATATAGCCTGTCACTTTAGTACTATCATTGACACTATCAATATCAAGGATTCGGGCTGGCAAACCGTTCAAATCCACTTTTTGATCTTCATTAACCTTAACTAGTGGATTGGCCTGAGTAGCATTTGTTTTGTACAAATCAACAAAACTATCAAGATTGGCAATCGCCGCTTGCGAATCATCAAGAGCACTGACCGTAATAGTCATACTGGAGATTTTAGACTTATCGGTTGTGTCTTTTGTGATGGTCACAACAATATCATTTGTACTGCTTAACTCCTGCGCTTTCCAACCTTTTGGTGGATTAATGCTAAAACCGCCTCGATCACTGGTAAAAGCCTCAGACTCCACTAAACTATTTGAATTTGACTGGCCTGTATTAGTATTGGTGCTGGTATCTCCCTTCTTGCCACCTGTTAGGGCTACTGTTATCACCACGATAAGTAGCAAGGCCACCACTCCTGCGATAATAGCTATAACGATCTTATTCTTAAAGATTTCGCTTAACGGATTAGCCTTAGGCTGGGTTGGCTGATTGTATCCAGCAGGTGACGGATAGCCTGGGGTCATTGCGGGAGCCTGGTAGGGCTGTTGAATGGACGGTGCAGGTTGAGTGAGTGGATAAGAATAAGTCGGGGCCTGAACTGGTACAGTTCCAGCTGGAGGAGCAGCTTGAGCTGTAGGGCCACTAGGTTGGGTAGGAACTTGAGCAGATACTGGAGCCTGATTTGTGTTTCCAGGCAGATTTTGTTGTGGTAATGGCTGATCAGTGCCGGCAGAGGCAGGGGTGGCAAGTGAAGCCACAGGGGTCTGGTTGGGACTAGCAGATGGTGTTGTAGCGACTGGCGAAGGTTGATTTGCGCTATTCACAGGTACTGGCCCCGCCGATGAAGCCTGACCGGAAGGAGGTGTATTATTTGACGCCGGCTGACTGGTGCTTGTAGGAGGAAGTGAGGTCTGCGAAGTATTATTCATTGATGCACCCACCACTCCTGGAGTTACACCATTCGGAGTAGCTGTGTTGTTTGGAGCTGGATCTGCTGTTGCTGGCTGAGCTGAGGCGGGTTCAACACTTGGCGTACTCGGTGCAAAGGTGTCAACGGGCGGGGTCGTCAGTGGCTGATTGGATGAAGTCGGTGCAAAGGTGTCAACTGGAGCCGTGGTAGCCGCACGGCTTACCGCAGCCTCGCCCACCACAGAAGCGAGCTCAGAATTATCGCTTGTCGTCGAACTTTGTACATCAGCTTGAGAGGGGCTAGCAGGTGTTGCAACAGCCTGGTTGGTCGGTTGGTCGGCCGGAATCGCAGGCATCGCCTCTGCTACTGTTGCCTGTGGCTGTGAGACAGGTGCTTGACTGGTAGAAGCTGTCGTTGCAACTGAAGGAGTCCCACTATGCTTGGGGGTAAAACTAGCCAAAGCTTGTTTGACTTCAGCCTCATCCCAGCCCACGCCTAGTAAAGCCGTTTCGATATCCTGATAGCCTAAGCCAGCCTCCAGCTGCTCAGAAATGTATGATAATAATTGCTGATTCATCTAATAACTAACTATGCTCTTACATATATTTTAGACTAAATATACAAACTTGTCATGCTTAAGAAAGGCAACATTTAGCTTGCAAAATTTCAACTCAAAAGTGATACTACTAGTAATGACGACCTCAAATACAAGTAATCAAAAGAACCCATTTAACCTCAGCCTGACAATCGCATCGCGACGCAATTTATTGCTAGCCATGGGAGTAAGCTTGAGCCTGTTGGGGCTGATAATTATTCTGACGCCCTATTTTTTGTTTAAAGCCTCTGCCCTTATCATCACCATAGTACTGATTATTGCGGCCTTGGTTAAATCTGGGCACTTTATTACTGGCAAGAGTAAGTATGGCTACAGCCTCAAGGGAATAATTTCTATTCTGCTCAGTATCTTTATAGACTTGGCATTAGCCTATTTCATTTACAACAATCGGCAGAGTTCTTTTGTTGCTCTAGCATTACTGCTTAGTATAGTTTTTATAGCCGACGGCGTTAATCAATTCCTCATTGCCCTGCGAACACCGACAGCAAGAGGTCGAATTCTATTTCTGCTCAATGCATTTATCACGGCTGGGCTTGGTATCATCACACTAATATTCTTCCGTAGCCTCAGCATGGAATGGATCGCCCTGGTAGTTGGATTCAAATTACTCTCGCTCGGCGTGGTGCTCATCGTCATGGTGCTACGTAGCAAAAGCGAGCCTGTGATATATACAAAAATCGATACTACTATCGTCCACCGCGTGCCTGGCGAGCTATATGCCTGTTATTTCGGCGCTGCTTTCCATCTTGGTGTATACATTGGTAATAATGAGATGGTACACTACCGCGACGACGATATTGTGCATCGCACTAGTTGGGAAGAATTCTTGCGAGGTCGTGAGCCCCAGCATTGGGTATATCCAGACCTACCCCACGTCCCGGAAAAAGAAGTGATTAAGCTGGCCATCAGCCAAGTCGGTACAAAATCAAAATATAGCGTTCTAACTAACAATTGCGAGCATTACGCTATCTATTGGAAAAGTGGCGGTCAGACGAGATTCTCTAAATATGCTCAGATAGCTAGTGCTTTTGAGAATATGAATTCGCGCCCTGTACTCGGTAGTTTCGTCGAAATCTACGGACGGGCCGCCGAATACATCACTTTCAACTTTGGTGGCCTGATGGGGCATAAAGTCAGCCTAAAGCTAAGACGATTTAATTCGATGCTAACAGCTTGGATGCTACAAAACCCTAAGTCATCCAGTAAAACCAAAAGTTAGTAGGTATTTATCTTGTAGCCAATCAATATACCAAGTGCGCCACCAATTGTGCTAATAACAATGCTCCAGATAGAGAACAAGCCAAACCCCATCATTGAAGCTACCCAGCTTCCAATGATGCTACCTACAAACAATAACAACCAAATGGTTTTCCTATCTTGCACTAGCTCTTCTCACACTGTTCTATGATAAAACGAGGGAGTTTTCTACACTTACATTTTTTGGCAGGGCGTTGTTGCCAAGGTAAGAACTTTAATGATCTCCTCCGGTTCATCTATTTTTCATGTGCCCCTTCAATATCCCTTCTAGCTCTGAACGACTCATTTTTCGTAAATCAAGGTTGATTTTTTTATTAAACTCATTCCAGTATGTTTCATCTTTGGGAGATAAGTCAGGAACAAGACCTAGCTCGGTGCAAATTTTTTCAACATCAATATTTTTAGCTGTTGACTCAACTTCGAAATTGTATGAATCGTCATTACCATATTGATGAGTTAGCTTAAGCTCAAATCCGTCTCCATCAAACAAATAGTTCTCCATTTGGATGATGTTTTTTAGGGCATTTTTGTCATCTACTAAATTATTCAATATTGAAATCAGTCCCATTATTGAGTTCAAATCACTTGGAAATTACACTGTAGTCTCGGTACGTGTTTTATTATGCCAACTACCCGTCTTCTGCATTAATTCAAGCTCACTCTTTGTTAGACGAATTCTTGTATCAACATTGTTTCCTGAGGGGTCGGTGAATTGAATCGAAAGTCTGTCGGAACGTCTTGGATCACCAAATTGTTTAGAAAACAGTTTAATGGACTCATCGAATTGTTGCTTTGATAATATCCCCGATACTTCTGTTTCTTGTGTATTCATTACTATCTCCTTTATATTTTTCCATCAATTGTACTATATTATTTGCAACTTCCTTGACGTTACCATTATTCTCCATTGCAATGTAATCTACATTAAACCATTCCGAAACTAGTTTAACAGTGTTGATTGTGATTTTCTGTCTATACTCGATCATTTTGATTATTTCATCTGATTTTCCTTCAACTAACGTTGATCTATCTCGACTACCTACTGTATGGTCTTTCAGCATCCAGTAATAGATATTTTCAACGGGTGCTGTTACTAATATTAATAAATCAAACTTACTAATCCAATCTGAAATCTTCAATACAGGGTGCTTATGTTGATCAAACACGACATAGTGACCATCAAATAACAGGCAGTTTTCTTTAGAGCGTTCTACAACCATTTCGACAAATTGTCTCAAGCTGTTTTGATGAGTCTCCTCGCTGATTCGTCTAAGCCCCACATATCTGATATAGGTACTCCGCCTATACAATGCTTTTTTACGGCTTTAAAAATACCAAATGTTTTAGCCTAATGGATTATCTGCATTCTACCAGCCAAGGATACTTAAATAGTAGGTCATATCCTTATCATCCACTTTTTCATTTTTTCAATTCTGAGAATTCTCTTTCAAAATTAAAGGATGAAAAATCACCCTCTATTACATTTAGTATTGGGCTTGAATTATCGCTTTTTGAGATTGAAACTGCAGGAATATATTCTTCTAAAAATGGGGGGGTCTTGAATACTCTTTAGAATTTCCTTACTTGATCGGATGTTTATTGACTGTTCGCCAGATCTGATGAGAATCTGATAAAAAGCTTGGTTATTATACATTCTTGATCATGTTATTTTTTATCAAGGTTAGATACTCACCTGATTTGTTTAGCCAAGGGATAATCTCCTCGGCTTGATTTACTTTTACTGCTTTAACATGTTGTATCATTTCTCCTTGTAGTTGACCTTGGTCTTCGTTTTCTGTCCCTAGCTTTAACTCTGTTTTAGTTAAGTTAATTCTGCAAAAAAGTCTAATCTGTAGAATCCTTTCATGATTTCCTGATTTTAAATCTTCAACAATATAATAACCAAAAAACTTTAAAACGTCTTTATAGGCTATTAAGTCCAGTCCAGTCTCTTCCATTGTTTCACGGATTGCGGTATCTTTAATCTCTTCCTTAAAATCTGGTTTTCCTCCTGGGAGCTGCCATTGATATCCATCTTTTGAGACTATTATTAAATATTCGTCAGCGGTTAAGATCCAAGTATAAACCTGTAGAATTGGTAAGCTAAGATCCTTCTTGTCAATAGAAGATCTTTCTTTCCATGTCATTTTGATACTATCCATTTTTTATTTCCTCGTATACTAACTCTAATTCTTTAATTCTTTTTTTCCACGACCAGTCCGCCTCAATAGCTTGCCTTGCGTTAGCCCCTATTTCTCCCTTAAACCGGGATCCTTTAGTGGCCTTTCAATTTGTACTGATAATGATTTTGGATCATTTGGCTTAATGAGTATACCTGAAAATTCTGTTTCAATCAGTTCTCTCATACTACCGGCAGTTGTAGTTATTACTGGAAGGCCACAACTACGTGCTTCCAGCATAGTGGTCAATACTCCCTCTTCTCCAAAAAGTAGAAGAAATGGCGATGTAGCTGTTGGGCGAAATGTCTTGTGCTTTTAGAGTGGGCATATATTTTATTCCTGATCCCGGTATGGTTCATATGCTTCCGCAAGTTCTTTATAGAAATTTGCAACAAATTGTCTACCAGGTTCTACTATCTGCTTGCCGGTATCAGTTTCTAAGGTCAGATTGAATATCTCATTTGCCCTTTTTAGATTTTGTTCAAGTGACCAATTAAATTCTGTGTAAGTACGGATATTTTGATAAACGCCGAATGGTCCAAACTTTTCAATTAAATCAGCGTCTGCGACTACTTTAGCTTCCAGACTTTCAGGTTTTTCATTATGCATACTACCTTTATGGGTACGAATACAGTCTGCCATCTCCCTTATGGCTTCTTCTGGATACTCAATGCCGCCTTCTTTCAAATATTCAGCCAGTTTATTCGCCCCAACCGCTCCGTGCGTTCTGCCAGTAGCACCATACAGAAAACCTATATCGTGCATAGTTATCGCGGGTAGCACAATAGTCATATCGGCGCCCTCGGCCTCACCTACAACGATTGCATTAAGGATATCGCGATATGTATGTGGCCAGTTATGAGC
>CAZCIH010000014.1:0-7817 GCA_964498855.1 uncultured Candidatus Saccharibacteria bacterium
AAATGAAGATCGAATAATAAGAGAGGTGTAATAGATTAATACACAAACTGACATGAAGGCAATTATATTTTTTACGACCATAGCTACTTATTTACCTCCCAGACCTCTACTTGGGTTTTGCTGTCTGTGGCCTTGTAGCGTAGTGATTGATTTGGATAGGGAAACACTGAGCTTGCGCCTGGGTCTTGCGCAATAATTACTATATCTCCATTTTTCAAGTTGGTAGCTTGAGCAATATTATTCACGACATTAATTTTTCTTGGAAATAGCCAAAAGTTAGTAATAAAATCAGGGTATTGAATGTTGGATGTGAATGAAATATTTTGCCAAACTACAAATACTTTAGCATCTGGCTGAATCTTTTCTAGGGTAATAATAGCCTGTGTGTAAACGCTGTCAAAATTTGAATCCTTTGTTGTTCTCGTCTGCTTCCATTTCGGACTATGACTAAGCTCCAATAGCCAGTCCTGGGATGCTATCAAGCTCCATGCTGACACCAACGTCCAGACCAACCAAAAAATGATGAATACTAAAATTAGTGACCCGACTACCCTGCCGGGTACTTGTTTACTAACTAGTCCTGTCACTGCACATCGACCACGAAAGCCATGCCAATATCTTGCAATAGAACTCCATCTAAAATTGGTGCGAACCTTTCTATGTACCTACCTGACGTACTGGGTGCTTTCCAGTTAAAAGTGAAGGTGACATTCTCTCCTGGTGCGGTCGTACCAGTTGGTTTGGCGATTTGGGAAGCCACCAGCCAGCTTGAATCTGAGGCATCATAGAAGGCAGACGATCTATATAAAGGGTTAATCATTGCGAGTCTTAGACTCTTTGAACCGTTACTAAAGGCTTCGTCGCGCCAGTAGGCATTGCCGGTGTTCTTAATAGTTAAACTAACATTCGCCACCTGGCCAGGCGACATAGTGGAGGGTGGGTTGGTGGCAGAGACACCCTGATAGCTGAGGTTTGCACTGGTACTCAAAGGAAAGGCCATACCGGCATCATGCATAAATTGCCCGGCAATAATCGGAATGAATCTAAATGCTTGATTAGAAGAATGAAGTGGCCCAATAAAAGGCATGGTAAAAGTAGCGTCCTGGCCTGGTGCGACCACATCCGGAGTCATCTTCACCTGGCTCCTTGTACCCATCCAGTTTGAATCAGCATTATTTGCAAATGGAGAGTCGGTGTAGCCAATTGAGGCAAGTCTGACTGGCTGTTTGCCAGCTGGTAAATTATTATCCGAATACCAGGTGGTTCCACTTAGGTTGCGGATGGCAATAGAGCCGGTTGAAGTCTGATTGGGTGCTAAGTTTGCAGTGGGGTTGGTGGCAGAAATAACCGAGTAATAAGGCGGGTAGTTGCTGGTATAAAACTCTAGTGGCGAGCCACGCAATACAATCCCTGCATTAGAGACATAGAATGTAGTCTTATACCGAGATGTGTAGAAATAAGGTGAATGCAAGCTAATAATGAAGGTTCCCGTCTCCCCTGGTAGTACAGTTTGCGTTTGCATTCGAATCTGGTTACGCGTACCTAACCAGTTAGCATCACCAGGATTGGCATATAAAGCGTCGCTATAGCTATGGGTTATTAACCTGGTGGGCTGTTGCCCGACGGGTAAATTGATGTCCGAGTACCAGGTCGCACTAGTGTTATTGCGAACAGTAGCAACAATATTTACCGTTGTATCGAAATTCATATCAAAGCCTATGCCTGAAACATCATCGATAAAATATTCTGGCGGTGGCGACCCATTACCCCAGGTACTACCAAACCAAGCCTCAAAGAGAGCGACAAAGTTTTGATTGCCATGGAAATGCGGGGTGTAGGTATAAAGAGAGGCTGTAGCACCAGTATCCATATGTACACTAGTGCTATCAATACTCGCCCAGCCATCATAGTAAATATTCGAACAAGACCCGCACCGCTTGCGATTACCCTGAGTCATGTAGCCATAGTATGTCAGGCTATCATTATCCCCCCAGCCAGTGTTACCATAAGATCTTTCTTTGTTATATTTCAGCTGCCACGACCCCTTGGTGACCTGCTTGCTAAAACCTGCGTAGGCGGGAGACGGACACGATCCCCCATCTGGACAGCCCATGCCCATGGCCGAATTGTAGCGCCAGTCGGCACAACCGGCATTACCACGCACTAGTGACTCTTCCTTTTCAAGTGTTGCTAAAATCACTTGGGGATTGATCCCCCACAAGTCAGCCGCCCTCTTAATCACTCGAGCAGCTGGCACATTGCCACCATAATTAAAGTAGTCGTTGGGATAAGGAGCTTGATAGTTTTTCAGACAGCTGTTTGGGAAGCTATTTAGGAAACTTTGAATTGAAGCCTCATCCATCGTGGTCGAATTATCAAACACCCCATCATCCATCACCCGATTGTTATTGAATGCCGCTCTTGCAGGTGAAGCCAGGCAGAAAGTTGCACCCGCTACAACTAGGGTTAAAAAGAAAGTATATAATAACCGATGTCTAATTGTATTTATCATTTCACCTCCAAAGTTTGAGCTGGCGAAGAAGCACTGGCACCGTCCTTAGTTGCTTGAGCCACCACACTCCATTTACCTTGCCTGGCTGTCCACTCCCATAATGCAGCAAACTCCCCTCGGCCATTATCGGCAATCGTTTTACTGCCTAGCTTGATTACATTATTTTTGTTTACTGAATCTGTCAAAATAATATCACAGCTGGCTCCATCTACAGAATGACAAATAAACTCGATAATTGCCCCGCTGGGCACTGAGCCATTATTGCCACTGCTTTTTGTCAGGGTAGGTGCAGGTAAGCTATTTCCCTGGGAAGTGCTAGATTCACTTGAGCCATCATCGGACTGGTTGCCCTGCTCTTGATTACGTGTCGTCCCCTCATCCTGTATGGTCGGTCCGGGATTTAGCGGATATGTGGCTGGCTTCTTGAGTGCGTATCTATAGACCAGGAATCCAGCCACAGCCAGCGCCAAAGCCCCCACCGCCAGTAGCCAGATAATATTACGTTTTTTTTGCTTTTTGCCGATAGCACGTCCCATTATAACAATTATATCATATATGATTCACTTTCCACGCATTAGCCATGGGTCAGTTTTGTAAATAAAGTATCAACTGCTAAAATCATAAAATGAGCCAGCAACCCAAACACGTCTACGAAGGCAAGGACCTTGAAGCCATGACCTTTGCGGTTAATTATTCGCGCTGGATACTAGAAATATTTAAGCCATACTTGGGAAAAAATGTTATTGAGGTCGGAGCAGGCCAAGGCTCATTTTCTAAGCTAATAGCAGGACTGGCACCAAAGAAACTGGTCATGATCGAACCTTCAGAGGATATGTACGGCATACTTGAACAAGAAGTAAAAAAAATGCCCAAGGGTACTCAAACGATAACCATTAATGGGTTTTTGTCAGATTCTGCTGAAAGTATCAAGAAGATTCATCAGCCAGACAGCGTCTTGTATGTTAATGTACTCGAGCATGTTGAAAAGGATGCTGAGGAACTAGCCTTGGTGAGCGATATATTACCTAAGGGTGGTCGACTATTTATTTTTGTACCCGCCTTGCAACGACTCTATAGTGATTACGATAAAAGCATTGGCCACTACAGGCGCTATCGCAGAAAAGAACTAGAGCAAAAGTGCCAAGAAGCAGGACTAAAAGTGATTTACTCGCACTACTTTGACATGCCAGGTATATTACCGTGGTGGCTGAAGTACACTAAAGGAGGGTCTACCAAAATGAGCCAACGTGACATTGGTCGTTATGATAAAATAGCAATCCCTTTAATAAAGAAGCTGGAAAAAGGGATAAAGCCCCCTATCGGTAAAAACATCATTTTGGTGGCGGAAAAATAGACTACTATAAAAATTACCTATCTATCTGTTAATATGTAGATAATGTCTGAACAAAAGATTAAACGCCTATTTCAACTCTGCTGGCCGTATGCTTTTTTGGCAATTTTCTGCTTTGTGGCCTTTTATAGAGTTTTTGTCACTCACCAAGCGACTTTCTTTATCAACATGGACAATGTTGATCAGTTTTATTCTTGGTACCAGAAGCTAGCCAGCTCAATCCATCAAGGTTATTTGCCACTTTGGGATGCTAGTACTCTCAGTGGCCACTCGTTTGTCGGTGAGTTTCAGCAGGGGGTATTTTACCCATTAAATCTACTTTTTTGTTGGATCTTTGGCAACAGCACGGGTATCCCAATCGCACCTCTCGAGATGTTGGTCGGCTTGCATTTCTTTATTGCCAGCGTAGGAATATATCTATTCTGTCGCACGCTTAGGCTGGGTCGAGTAGCCAGCGTCTTAGCTGGGCTAGTCTATGCTTATGCTGGGCCACTCGGGGTTAGATCAATCTCACAAACATGTATCTTTTTTGGTTTGGCCTTACTGCCCTGGGCAGTCTATTTTGCCAAGAAATTTATCGATGATGGCAAATGGAGATACGCAGTTTTTTCCGGCTTAGCTCTCGGGCTTATCATATTGGCCGGCCACCTACAACCATTCATACATGGCTTTATGATTATTGTCCTGCTGCTGGTCATTAATCTATATAAAAATAAGTCAAATGCCAAAACTAACCTAAAAAAATACTTTTGGGCAGTGCTGTTAATCGGATGTGTTGCCATCATGCTCTCACTCCCTCAAGTGGTACTGGCCTTACAATATATGAAAAATGCTTACCGCTTTGTTGGCTACCCAATAGGGCCGGGTGAGAAAATTCATTACTCCACTTATGCCACCGGCTTTAGTATGAGCCCAGAGAATATTTTTAATCTAATTAACCCTTGGGGCTATCAAATAAAAGATGGGAATGACATCTTTATCGGGCTGTCTGCCCTATCTCTAATATTAATAGTTATTTTCGGCTTTAGAAAACAGCTCAACTCCTTCAAACGCTGGAAAGAAAACAAAGTATTCATTCTTACTCTTATCATATTCGGCCTATTAGCCGCTTTGGGCCATTTGACATTTTTGGCTGTGATCCTCTATAAGATGCCAATAATCTATCAAGTACGTCAATTAAGTCGCTATCTCATATTAGTTCACTTTGGTGTTGCAATATTTTTTGCAATCGCCTTTAGCTTATTGTCCACTCAATCAACCACTTTAAGTCGTCGCTCCAGGTCATTTTTATTTATGTTCGGTGGCTTGGTTTTGATAAATTCGGTGTATATTATTTTGCTCAGAAAGCATCTCTTCAACGTAAATTATGGCCTACAATGGTTCTTGGCAGGGCTTACCATTATCGTTATCGCGTTATTTGTAAATAAAAAAGCTCTCTTAACTCCGCTCCTAGCCTGCCTTATAGTAGCCAATGCTCTACTTAATATTAGGGTGTGGCTCGGCAATCCAGGTCCACAAAATTATACCTATAAGAATCTATCAGTCACACCAATATATAATTTTCTCAAGAAAGATCCTTGGAGCTATCGGGTCGCCCGACTAGACGATGCATTGCCGGCCAACATAGCCAATGTTCATCCCATGCAGACTGCCTTTGGCTATGGGGCTACAATGTATAAGCCATATTTCGATTATATAAGTACCAGCAATCCAATCAGAGACAAGACCTATGATCTATTAGGTACAAGATATTTGGCGACAAAAAGCCCTCAGCCAACCTTAAGACTTGTCATGTTTGACCAACCTAGTAAGACCTACCTCTATGAGCGTAACGACTATTATCCAAAAATTTTCACCAAATCTGATATCGAAAATAATTTAAGTGGTAAGCAAGTTTCAGCGTTGGCTCGCTTTTCAATCGAACAGTATAGCGACATGAAACAAGTCTATAAACTAAAACTGGCTCATAATGATTCAGTGATATTATCTGAGATTTATTATCCTGGCTGGAAGGCATACGTAGATGGTAAGCCAGTCAGTATAGAAACAGCCGAAATCCCAAACACCAGTCCACTCTTCAAACAAATCAACGTCCCCGCTGGTGAGCACACTATCGAACTGAGGTACTTGTTTTAGTATTTACTAAGTCGGCCTTTTCTCAATCCTATAAACCTGAAATACCACCGTCCCATCTTGGTCGGTGACATCACGTACTTTTATGGCCTGCATATTATTCCTGGCAATGGCACTAAAAAATGCCGTTCGAACCACCTGATCATAGGTAGTCTGTCTGCCATGAAGAATAAACTCAGTCTTGTCCAGGTCGAGAGCTTTTATTTGATTGATGGTATTATTTCCAGAAGCCTCAGCAATATTTGGTAGGCCCTCATGATACTTGCCCGACTGGGCATCTAGACTGATCAATTGCTGATGAATGCCCCAATCGAGAATGACAAATTGTTTATTTTGAGACTCTGTATATCTAACCAAATCGTAGATCTTTGCCGACCAGGCCTTGTTCTGGAGCACTCCACTGATATTATTGATAAATTTACTGTACATACCCAACTGAAGTATGGCTGAAGCTAGAAACACAATTAAAACAATGGCAGTAAGTGGCTTCTCCCATATCTCCCCTGACAATCTACGCTTTGTCGCCAAATAGATAATATAAACCGACAAAACCGTGGTGATAGTTAAGAATGGCTGCAACATTAAGAAGTGCCAGCTACCCACCGCTTGAGCCGAGATAATGAACTGAGCGACTATTAATATCTGTAAAGCCAGACAAAATATATAAAAACTATCAACTCCCTTGCTTAAATGTGGCTTTTTTTGTTTAGCTAAAATAACCATAGCAGCTATAGTCACTGCAAGCACTGTTAATCCATAAACGCTTGACCACCGTGGATTAAAGTCGCCTATCACGCTGCTATAAAACCAGGCTCCAGATAATAGATCGCTTAGTCGCTTTGGCAATTCCTCTAAATTGCTTAACGAGGCCTGAAAACTCACCTGGGCACTAAGCTTGTAGGCAATTGATATGAATATGTAGTAGGCGATTGAGACGAGGTAGCCGAGGCAGAGGATTGCCATCATGTACTTCTTTTTTACTTTTGAATCGACTGTAGACCAAACCTTCCTGCCGTACACAGCTATAGCCACCACAACAAGTGCATTGGTGAACCAAATAAAATTCAATTTGTTATAGGTACCAATAAATAAAACCATCATCAGAGTAATTAGGCTCCATAATTCTTGCTTGCCCACAAAGCGTAGTAAGAGATAGAGAGATAATATTGCGCAGATGAACTGAATAACAACTGGGCCAAAATCATATCTGGTATGCATTAATATCGAGGCATCGATTGCTACAAGGAATAATATGCAAAGGCTAACCAGTTTACTCTTTAGAATTGGGCGAAGAGTAAAATATAGAAATGGCAACGATAACACGTAAAGGAAAATCATCGGCAATCGGATGGACATAACCGAGACACCAAAGAGCTTGAATATTGGTATATATAGCCAGGCTTTAATTGCCCCAATGTAGGGCATTAATAGTAGTGGCACTGGCCCGAGCCGAGCAGTCACAAAGGCAGTCGGGTCAACCATGCCATGAGCCGAGTTTACAAACAACACTTCATCATAGTGTAAACCGGGTGAGCTTATTTTTATAACAAGCAACAAAAGAGGGATTAAGGTCACCCATAAGACTGTGAGTGCTTCAGATTTATTTTTCATCAACCAATTAATCACCGCTCCCGCCCGATCAATTTATTAAAAGAAGGTTGACAATTTTCCCCTTGTAAAACCATGTATAATAATTTGCTACCGCTTAACTAGTCCTATCTGAACCAGTTAAACTTAATAATCTCACCAATTGCCTTAACCCCGTCAGAAAAGCCTATTTTCTTACCCTCTTCTTTGCTACGCCCATAGTAGGCAATGCCA
>CAZCIH010000014.1:7827-11435 GCA_964498855.1 uncultured Candidatus Saccharibacteria bacterium
TTGGCAGTAACCTCCGGCTCAAAGCCAAAACGCTTAGACTCTAAGCCTTTGGCAATATCTCGAGCAATATCCCCCCGCATCATCTTATAGCAGGTCTCCATATCGGTGAGATTTAGACCGGTAAAAAGATTGGACATACCAGTCAAAAATTTATTAGCTACTTGATTTTTATAGTAGATAACCCGATGTGGCTCCCCGCCACGAAACCTAGAGCCATAAACAACATCGGCATGACCACGCTGAATTGGATAGAGTAATTTCTTGTAATCTTGCGGGTCATATTCAAGATCTGCGTCCTGCACCACCACCACATCACCAGTCGATTCACTAATTCCGCGCTTGAGAGCAGCCCCCTTTCCCTGATTTTCCTTTTGCAATAAGATTCTATATTTTTTATCTTGCTTACTCAGTATGTCGCGCGTGCCGTCTTTGGAGCAATCATCAACGATGATTATTTCCTTCTCAATCTTGCCCAAATCAACATCCTCAACCTCTTTGAGAATTTTCTCGATGGTAGCTTCTTCGTTGTAACACGGAATGACAATTGATAACTTTTTTACTTCTGACGTATTCATATCTTTGTTTTATCATATCACTCGATAAGACTTTAGGCTACAAATTTATTCCACCTGGTGTCGGTCGTTATGGCTATTAGTCCCTTGTTAGTTGAACCAGCCGAATAGTGGCAACACTTTTGTCGGATACAACGCGATATGATCGATTATCCTTAACTACATCCCTAGCTATGCCTGCCGCGGCAATAACCCAAACTGTCTTATATTTTGCAGCCAAATCACGGTAAAATCTTTCATCTTCCTGCAGAGGTTTTTCAAGGGTGTCAAATATGATCATCCTAGAGGGATAGGAATTTTTTGAGACTGTTGAGGAGTAGTGGTCGTAATAGTAATGAAAGGGCTGCTGACTCATGTATTGAAATACGATGATCGCATCTTCAGGCTTAGATTTTTCTCTCACGACTTCACTCATTTGCCTCATGCCATCAAATGCCATTTCACCACGCGGGTGTAAAATCCTCTTGGCAAATCCAGCCATAGGAATGAACTGACTCCCACCTACTAAAATAATCACTAGGAATGCCGCCGCCCATGATGTTTGTTTTTTGTATAGAAATGAAATAATTTCGAAGATACCGAGCCAGGCAACAATAGCAACCATATAAAAAAGGAATATATTAGCTCGATTATTTCCAAATGGCCAGATATTTAGGGCAGAAAATATTAAGGTAGAAATAATCGCAACAACTACTGCCAGGGGCAAAGAGTATTGTTTCCTTCGCCACAACGATGCCACCCCTAGAGTAAAGCAGGCAAAAATAATAAAGGCAACGAGAGGCTCAAATCGAGTAAGTGCTGGCATACTGGCACGGAAACTTATCGCCCCTGTGTCGACAATTGGATAAATAATTTTAAGGTTGTTAACTTGATTGGCCGGAAAACCAAAGATTGTAATGATGTGTTGCCAAAAAAAATCTAGTTGCCATGCTAGTGGCTTACCTAGCCAAATATTTGGTGAATGAAATGCACTGAGCCCTGGAGTTAGCTGTGGCTTTAAGTAAAATAAATAGTACACCAGACAAGTCAGTCCAATCACTGCAGACCAGGCAAAAAAATCCTTTCGCCCGACCTTTTTGTGATAAACCAGGAAGGCTAAATATATACCAGCAGATACAAACATAAAAGATGCTGTTGTTGAGACCAAAATATATGCCACTGAGTAGATAATCAGCCATTCAATTCTTAGCCTTTTTTTAGTAAATAAGTCAAATAAATATAAGAATAAAATTGCCAGAAAGGCATCTGCTAAAAAGGGTTTGTTTTGGATTAGGTAATCCAGATAGTATAGGCTAAAGGGACTCACGGACGCTAGAAAAAGGCCGAAGTTTCGACCCCTTATCGACTTGCCGTAAACATACGCCATCGGGATTATGCCTAGCGCAAAAAGATAGTTTAGTAACCTTTGTGTAAACTCCGCGTTGTATATAAGTGTAGGTAGTTTGATTAATAGCACCCAAAGTAATGATACTGGGGGCTCGCCATCATACCTCCAAAGCCTCATTCTACTAATAATGTCTGCTCGCCAAACCTCATCAAACCAAAGTGGCTTGGTGACGTTAATCACAATCGGCAACACAACAATCACGGCCACCAGCAAAATGACGGCTAGTGCGGCCCGGTCCTTAAATAAGGATACCCTGGGACCATCTCTCCATCCGCGCCACTTATACCGTTCCACTGTCGCCTTTTGGGCCTTCCTCACCATTAAATAATAAATATTTGCGGACAAAGAAATTCCATATATAAACAATTGCCGCCGCCACTAACTTGGCCAGCAAATCAAATACATGTAATTTCTGAGTCAGGAGGCCTAAAATCAAAGAATTAATCACTAGTCCGACCACACCAATAGCTGCAAAAATACCAAACTCAACCAACATACTCTTGCCAGATCGACGCTGAAAAACCCAAATCACACTCAGCACATATGTCACAATCATAGCCGTAGTAAAGCTAACTATATTGGCGTATAGATAATAAATATGCTCATAGCGCGTCAATAGGTAGTAAATAGCAAAGTCGGTAACAAACCCGGTGCCGCCAACAAAAAAATAGCGGAAGAATTGCACCTTTGTGCTATTGGTCTTATTGACAAAAAGCCTCTTAAACAATTAGTGCCTTCTCCGAACGATAATATGAAAAACCATATTTGCCATTATATCGATTTGGTTAATTAAAAACTAGTCAGGTATAATCGACTAATAAGTTTAATTTTGATTACTTTTAGGGGGTTATGAAAAATATCAGTGTAATTGGTGTCGGCTATGTTGGTCTGGTTACCTCAGCTTGCTTTGCCGACCTGGGCAACAATGTAACAGCCCTAGACGTCGATAAGTCTCGTGTCGAAAATCTCAAAAAAGGTATTCTGCCGATCTATGAACCGGGACTTGAAGAAATTGTTGAACGTAACGTAAAGGCTGGACGACTTAAATTTACCACATCTTACAAAACTGCCCTCCGCCAGGCTGAATTTGTCTTTATCGCCGTTGGCACGCCAGAACAAGATGACGGTGGCGCTGACCTGCAATATGTCGAATCAGCAGCCAGAGAGATTGCCCGTCAGATGGACCATGAACTGATTATTATTAATAAATCAACTGTGCCAGTCGGAACTGGCGATTGGGTCAAGCAAACCATAAAAAAATATCAAACTAAACTCATTCCTTTTTCGGTTGTTTCTTGCCCGGAGTTTTTGCGTGAGGGCTCAGCCATTAATGATTTTTCAAATCCTGCACGAACTGTGCTAGGATCTGACGACAAAACAGCCGCTGAAAAGGTTGCCCACCTACACCTGCCTTTACGCGCACCTATTATCATCACTGATCTTAGAACAGCGGAAATGATTAAATACGCCTCAAATGCCTTTCTAGCAACTAAAATATCTTTCATCAACGAGGTGGCAGATATTTGTGAGGCCCTTGGGGCTGATATTAAAGAAGTTGCTGTTGGTATGGGCTATGACCCTAGGATTGGCCGGGCCTTCCTTGATGCCGGACTGGGCTGGGGTGGCTCATGCTTTCCAAAAGATGTTAA
>CAZCIH010000015.1:0-10329 GCA_964498855.1 uncultured Candidatus Saccharibacteria bacterium
TTAAATGGCTGGCCGATGAACTCAAAAAAAATGGGATAGAAGTATTGGCGCCAGCTATGCCTCATCCTAGGAGGCCGGATTTTGAGCAGTGGATTGGTGTTATTCACGAGACTGTTGGCCAAATTGATGAGCAGACCGCGCTGGTGGGCCACAGCTTGGGTTGCTTTATGTTGTTACGCTTTCTGGAGCGGTATCGTGGCTTTGAGAGACTGGGAAAACTGATTTTAATCGCAGGATTTGCCTTGCCAGCTGATCCGGCTCATCACAAGCGCTTCTTACCAGCACCAAATTATAAGGATATACGTGCCCGTACAGACCAGATTATCAGCATTTACTCCAATAATGACAGAGTTGTTGCTCCGTCTCGCACGCGCCAGCTTAATGAAAAGCTCGGTGGTGTTTTGGTGCTAGACCGAGACAAAGGGCATTTTTCGGGCCTTCGCGGTGTATCTGAGCTTCCGATTGTTTTACAAATAATACTTGATAATTCTTAAGTATCACTGTATAATTGTTCGGTCCAAGTAAGCGAAGCTGAAAAAATTGACAAAGGAGTCAATTTGGCTATAAAGACAAAGGCATCTGGCGCCGATGTCACACAGGCCGATATCCTCAGGGGAGAGGTTGAGGCTGTGCTACGAGCTAGTATCAGCACCTCCAGCTGGAACCGGCTGGACAGCGAAGGGACGACGATCGACTCACTCCTGGATTGGGCGACTGACGTAGTCGCAAGCCGGACCGGCATATATGGCCGGGGCAAGGTTGCACCGGCTCTTCAGGAGCAATTTCGGGAGACTGCCCGGGAAGCAGCAGAGGAGGTACTCGATAGGAGGCAGATCGATCGTGGCATCACTTTGGTGACGGCACGCCGCAAGCGCGACCACGTCATAGTACACCACGCTTACTGATTTAAGTGGGGACGGCCTAGCTTTGTTCCCATTAAGGGGGTGACAATGGCTGGCTCATTTCGAGCTGGCCTTTTCATTTTTTAACAAGATAGGAATTGTTAGAAAAGCTATTTATGTATTTTGTTTGTACTATTGTCTAATTACTGGTTTGATGTTAATATATAGTATTCGTCCACAATTCCGTGGATGGACTTCATAGCCCGGCTATGGAGACGTAATGCACCACTACAACACAGTTCACTTTGCCAGGAGAGGCAATGGGTATCAGTTGCAAGCGACGGATATTCAAGGAACGGATCGCTACCTTAACAACCGGGATCCTTGAACGTAGAGGAGAAGGCTGTGAGGCCAGCAAGGGCCTTCTGGCTCGAATCACCGAGGAGGTCTACGAGCGAGTTGGCAACCAGATCACCGATGAGCTGACGTACGCACAGGTGAGATACCTGGCAGGTCGGCAGGTCGACTTGATCGGTCAGCTGCTCGACGCCGAGAAGCTGATCTTTATCGAGACAGTTAAGACTGTCGCGGCAGAGATCATGACACATCTTGAAGTTGAGAAGGATGTGTTCCGAAGTCTGCTCGATATGGTCTGCCAGGAGATGTGGGCCATGAGCGGATATCGGGTCAAGCGGGGCCAAAAGCCTAGCAAGGTCCGACGCACGGCTAAGAAGGTTTGTGAGAAGTTCTTGGCCTCTGATCTTATCCTTGAGCTACGTGATCGCTTGCGTGAAAATGATGCCCGCGAGGAGCACATGCGCGAGCGTGATGATGAGCCGAAGGAAGTGATTATTTTCTCCTGGGAAGATATGTTTACCCAGGATGAAGATGCGCAGACCATAGTGGTAGCCTCAGCAGAGAGGTGCCATTGTGGAGCTGAAGTCTTGGCCGACTTCGAGTATCGTGAAGGAGGTCAGGAGGTCGCCCTTGCACGTGAGGGCATCCCGGCCACACTTTCGAAAGTGCGGCCAAACCCCCATGACTACATGGGGATCAACCCTGAGATTGTGGCATAAATCTCAGGCGGTGCGGTAGAAGTTCCCCGGAGGGGGCGGTGTCTTTTGGCACTGCTCCCTCTAGTGGGCACGACAGCTAGAATAAGCTGTCGTTTTTTATTTCTCCGCTTGCATTCTCAGGAGTAAATATGATAAAAATTATATAGTTCAGCTGGACGGCCCAGCTGTCCTAACTCCAGGGGTGAAACCTTGGCTAAAACCCGGCAGAAAAACATCCCCGACTGCGGCACGAGAAACAAGGAGCTGATGGCAAAACTCGATCAGCTGGTGCGAAAGGCAGGGATGTCCGGTGAGCGTCGAGGGGGAATGTTCTCCTTCGCTAAGTCCCGACGTAGGGAGTGGCTCAGGTGCGGCTACAGCGGTGAGGTAGCCAATAGGCGAACCTACGAGGCCATACTGCGTCGACTACTGCCAGAAGAGGAGCGCAACATCAAGCACCATATGGCCAGGCAGAGGCGAAATGCGGGGACTTACCCACGTCGGCGACAGCCAAGACTGAGTGTGAGTCCTAGCTAGAGGCTTGATAGGGAAGTAACGGATCGGCCGTTCTAGAGAATGGATGAGGAATAATCCTCAATATTTTCTAGGACGGCCCCTTTTATTATCAAAGTTCTTATCCTAGCTTTTTTCGTAAAATGTTTGTATAATCACGCCTAAGTAGGCTGGAGATGGCCTTGCACACCAAAAGAAAGGTTGTCTGATGCGTCTAACAGACTTCACTGGACACGGACACGATCAGCAAGGGGCTAAGAGCTATTATCGCGCCTTGGTGACATGGTTTCGACGGGCTGGTTTGCTGGAAGCCTGGATCAATTACCAGCAGGACACAGACCTGTTGATCAGGAATTTCATTCCTGATCTGAGGCTTTTTATCGATAGTGGTAGGTCTAGTCCGCCAGGTACGATTGAGGAACTGCAAGAGTTCTTGCTCTGGCAGTTGCCTCACTATAATGTCTTTGAGGAAGAAGGCTCGGCGGCACGTGAGGTGCTAGCAGAAGTCATCCAATTGACCACTAGCCATCGTCTAGAGGATGCGCTGGACATGCTCAATCCAAAGGACAAGAAGTATGGCTTGGCTCAATTGCGCAAGGCACATCAGCAGGCTCCGCACGATCGAAGTCCACGTCGACGTTCGGGAGCAGCCTAATAAAGGCGGTATCGAAAACCGCTACCTCTCTTTGACCCTGAAGAGACGGTTTCGATGCCGTCTCTTCATGTTCGGTAATTGTTTTGGCTCTCGTGTTATAATATTGGCATAAAGGAAGCTTGGCAATGAACGAAGTCGAGGATATTAAACAGCGCTTGGATGTCGTTGAGGTGGTTGGTGGATACGTTCAGCTCAAGCCTGCTGGCCGTAATTTCAAAGGCTTATCGCCGTTTAAACAAGAAAAAACACCAAGCTTGATGGTTAGCCCAGACAAGGGTATTTGGCATGATTTTTCGAGTGGACAGGGTGGGGATATCTTTACTTTTGTGCAGATGATGGAGGGGGTTGATTTTCGTGAGGCACTCGAAATCCTTGCTCGACGTGCTGGCGTGGAGCTGAAGTCTCGTCACTCCAAGACTGGTGATAATAAAAGTCGGCTTTATGAAGCAGTCGAGCTAGCGACCAGCTATTATCATGCGACTTTAGCCAAAAATCCTAAGGCTTTGAGGTATCTGACTAAAGAGAGGAGTCTAGATAAGGCGACGATTAAGGTCTTTAAACTTGGTTATGGGCCAGATATCTGGGAAGCTCTATCGAGCTTTTTGCTTCAAAAAGGCTTCAAGGCCAGTGAGCTTTTGGCGGCCGGCTTGGTTGGGCAAAAACCAGGTAATAAGTCGGTTTACGACTTGTTTCGTGGTCGAGTTTTATTTCCAATATTCGACATTCAAGGGCGCGCGATTGGCTTTTCCGGTCGAGTTCTAGACGGTGATTCGAAGGGAGCTAAATATATCAATACGCCACAGACATTAATTTACAACAAATCTAACGCAATTTTTGGCTTACTACAGGCTAAGGAATCTATTCGCCAGCTTGATGAGGCAATAATTGTTGAAGGTAATATGGATGTGGTGGCATTGGCAAATGCGGGTGTGACCAACGCTGTCGCTGCCTCAGGAACGGCGCTGACTGAGGCACAATTGAAGATCCTTGCTCGTATGACCAAGAATATAAAGCTAGCATTTGATAGTGATGAAGCTGGTGTCAATGCCACCATCCGTGCAATCGAGCTGGCGGCCGGGCTTGATTTGAGGTTGAGCATCATAAATTATCAGAAAACAGGAGCCAAGGATCCGGATGAATTAGTTCGGCGTGATAAGCCCGCTTGGGAACTAGCGGTAAAAAATGCTCAGTATGCCATTGATTTTTTATTTGACTTGGCCGAGCAGAGATTTAACTTAAGCTCTGCACCAGGCAAGAAGCAGGCTAGCGACTTTTTAGTGCCCGTCATAAAACTACTAAGTGATGATGTTGAGCGCGATCACTACATCAAAAAACTTTCCAAGAGATTGGTTGTTAATGAATCATCGATTCGGTCAAAATTAGCTAAAAGTTCGACATCGATTGTCCCAACCGTCAAGATTTCACCCGAGGCGGTGACAGTTCCCTCGCCGGCTAAGCTATCACGTGTGGTCGTACTTGAGAATCAATTGCTGGAGCTATTATTGGCTTTTCCCTACACCCGTGAAGCTCTGGCTGATCTGGTGCTAGACGAGATTTCCGAGGCCAATCGGTCACTATATAGTATTTTGCAAAAAAAGCCCAAGGCTAAACTCGATGCGATTGCCAGTGCCTTGCAAGACAAAGCAAATGATGTTAAAATACTAGCATTACGTGGTGAAGAAGAATATTCGTCCGTTGACGAACACGATATTAGGCTCGAAGCCTACACCCAAGTTCATCGTTTACAAAAATATAATCGCGAGTTAAATAAGCGGCGGTTAGCTAGGCAGATTGCTGAGGCTGAAGCTGCTGGCAACAAGGCTGAAGCTGTTGAGCTTCTTAGCCAGTATCAACTACTAATAAGAGAGGAGTAGGCTTTTTTATGCCCAAAAAGCGTACAGAACCAACCAAAGAGATTGAAGAAAAGACTGAGTTTACACCTGAAGTTGAGCGATTAATCGCCAAAGGGAGAGAGCAGGGATTTGTCACCCAGCAAGAAATTTTCTCAGCCGTACCAGAAGCGGAAGAAAATGTCGAATCACTTGACGATCTTTATACGGCCTTAATGGATCAGGGGATTGAAATCACTGATCAGAAAGATAAATTGATCTGGGCAACTGAGCCCGAGGAAGATATCGAAAATGCGGTCAGCGAAGATTATATCAAGGATATCGCTGATGATTCGGTACGATTATATTTGCGTGAGATAGGTCGGATACCACTTATTAATGCTGAAGAAGAAGTCACTTTGGCTAAACGAATCGAACAGGGTGATAAGGCCGCCAAAGATGCACTGGCTGAGGCAAATATGCGTTTGGTAGTGAGTATTGCAAAAAAATATATTGGCCGTGGTCTCGATCTATTGGACCTAATCCAGGAGGGAAATACCGGCTTATTGCGAGCGGTCGAGAAATTTGACTACACTAAGGGTTTCAAATTCTCGACCTATGCGACTTGGTGGATTCGCCAAGCTATCACCAGAGCGATTGCCGACCAGGCTCGTGTTATTCGTATTCCGGTACACATGGTTGAAACTATTAATAAACTCATCCGTACTCAACGGCGTTTAACCCAAGAGCTTGGGCGTGAGCCAGCTCCTGAGGAGATTGCTGCTGAGATGGAGATTGATGTCGATAAGGTCAATCATATTATTAAGATCAGCCAGGATACAACTAGCCTGGACGCTACCGTTGGTGAGGATGATGAGTCAAGACTGGCCGATTTTATCCAAGATGAGGATGGTGTTAGCCCAGAGGAAGCTGCTACCTATGAGCTTTTGAAGGAGCATATTGATGATACTCTAGCCCTCTTGACTCCGAGGGAGCAGAAAATATTGCGGATGCGGTTTGGTCTGGAGGATGGCCGAGGCCATACTCTGGAGGAGGTTGGTCAAGAGTTTGGTGTGACGAGAGAGCGAATTCGTCAGATTGAGGCCAAGGCATTAGCTAAACTGCGCAAACACAAGGATTCCAAGCGTTTGCGTGACTATTTAGCCTAAGAAAATACAGTTTGATTTTTAAATACACCTCCTTAAAGTGGGGGTGTATTTGATATTTGATAAATTATTCGCTAGGTTATTCTGACTTTGTTTCTTGATCTTTTCTATTTTCTAAATGTTCTATGGCAATTTCACCAAATTTAGCGACAGTCTCATCTGAAGCTTTCGGGTCAATTCGCTGAGAGGTTTCGTTTTTTCTAGGCGTATCTGCTTCTTCTTCCCTACGCCTATCATCAGCTTGCCGTTGAAGTCTTTCTTCTTCACGTTCTCTTTTTTCATTCGCTTGTTGTGCAAGTTTTCCACTTTCACTATCTTCTATGATTTGTCTGATTAAAGCTGACGTTGCTTCATGAGCAGCTCGCTCTTCTTCCTCTCGAGATGGCAAGACTGGCTGACTTGGAGTGTCTGAGTCAGGTGATTGCAAGTCAAATACACCTTGGAGTGGCTCTTCGGGCGTTTGGTCTGGTTCTTCTGGGCTTGGATTGTTTCTTTCTGAGTTCATGAAACTAGTCTAGCATATTTTTTTAATCACAACCTAAGCTCACAAATTTTATCAGCTTGGGTCGGGGCCCGATTAGCTTTATCGTGATAAAAATAATCAGGCCAAAGGGAAGGAGTTTCCTCCTTATGGACTTTCCATCGTCATTCCCGGTATGACCGAGAGTGGCGATGGTATCGGCGACGGTGGAGTGGCTACCGTTGGGGTAGTCACCACTGGCGCCGGTGGTGGCGATGGAGCGACCGGGGTGGTCGCGGTGCGTGCCGGTGTCTGGTCTCGCCTCACTATATAGAGTGGTGAGATCGACTCAGGCATCGGTGGAGGTGGCGGACTGGTCGGTGCTGGGGTGACCACAGGCCGCGTTGTGGTTGGAGGAGCTGGAATTGCCGGCATTGGCGGCTTTTCCGGCCCCACTATATCGAGCGGTGAGACCGACTCAGGTACCGGTGGGGGTGGTGGACTGGTCGGTGCTGGTGGAGGCGGTGGCTGCTCTCTAGATGGCAATCTTTCGAATGCATCTTTGAGAACAGGTTGGACATCCTCTTTACCCCCACTCGAGCAGTTATTGTACTCGAGATGGAGGTGGGGGATTGTACCGCGTCCGGTTCGCTTGTTAATAGCGTCATCGGCGGTACCGACTCGGCCAATCAATTGGCCTTGAGCCACCGTATCACCCACGCCAACGGCCAAGCTGTCAGGTAGCATGTGCATGAATAGATAGCACATGCCGGTACCTACCTGGAGCTTGACGGTCAAGTTGCGGTCGCCGTTGTTTGGCCCCGCCTTGACCACCATGCCCTCAGCCGGTGCCACAATTGGCGTGCCGGTTGAGATTAGGATATCGGCGGCGTTGTAGTCATGGTGGCAGTTGCTACTTGCCCAGTAGCACCACCGACTATCCGCATCGGTACCACCCAGACCGGCGATGATGTCTTCTTGCCAGACCCGTAGCGGGAAGGCAAAGGAGCCATCAGCGTTCAGCGTCACTGGCGCGGAGTCATCAAACTCCGGCTTAGTCGGTAGATCTGGGATGGGAGGGGCAGCTTTGACCGCCCAAGGTACTCCCAGCAGACTACCAACTAGAACTGAGGCGATTATTAGTCGCCCTCGTTTTACTCTCAAATCTCCTCCTTAAAATCCCTGCTTGAAAGTTACTCGTATAATACAATATTTTTCTACAAAAGTCAATGTAATCTTACCGACCAAGGTATTTAAGCAAAGTCATTAAATAACTTGGTCGAGGCTCGACCTTCATCCGGATATCCAGAAGAAGGTCGAGCCAAATGGTTAACAGCTAGTTTATTTCCTAACTGCTAGTCTTTTCCCAGCTTCGTTCAAAACACTCGAGGCGTTCTGAGCTCTCCTGGGTTGACTCATCGGTCTGCTCATGACGGTGAAAAATCCGCATTAGCAAACTTTCGAGCAAGTGGTTCAAACGGGAGGTACGACCACTGATCGTACCGACTGCTCGTCGCGCCTCAATGCTGATGATCAGCTTGAGCGTGCCTGCGAGCAGTAGTAGTGCCGGTATGGCTACCAGCCAGCCAACAAACCTGAAGATTTGTCGGTGGAAGTGGAAGGCTGTTGGCGCTGCGATCAAAAAGATCGACCAGCCAATCCGCCATGTGCCACTCTGGCTTACTCCCATGACCCAGTGCAACATGATAAGCTCAAGTTGCAACAGGCCAAAGGTAGGCAAGAAGCGACGCACCTGCTTGGCAATTCGCCACTGATAAGACGGCGACCAGAAGCCCTTGACTGAGCTCCAGACACCACCCTTGGTGATCAGGGCGAAGACCATGTTCATCACGGCAATAATGGCAAAGAAGCCATACACCAGTATGAACACCAACACCAGCAGTATCGGCAACACCAGCCAGAACGGAATTTCCGTAAGGGCTCGTTGTATGCCGATGATATGCCAATCGATGACAGCACCAAGCGGCAAGCCACGGAACTTCCAATTTGGATGAGTGGCCAGGCCCAAACCAATCAGGCCGGCCGCCGCACCCATTAGGAAGAAGTGCATCCCTGAATACAGCTGATCCCAGCTTAAGAGCAGAGGATTGGACTGTCGGGCACTCTTACTGATCGGACTGGCTACAATCTCATGCTCGACTGCGTCGGTCTTGGGATTGTAGATGATGGTCTTACCACTACCCAGCGACTTGTGCTGACGTACTCTCGTCAGATTAGCCAGTCGTCCACGCTTGTCGCGAGGAGCAAACTGAGTGCTGACTGCGAGCACGAAAGCCACTGCCAGACCAGCCCACACGAGATGGCGTGAGTGGTTTGGTAGCGACAACAGACTCTCCAGCTCCGGAATGCGGTCTTGATCGACCGATATTGGTGCTGGCGGTTGACTGACATCAGTCGCTGTAGTGACTCCGCCGACCTTTTGGGTCAGGAAGAGCTTGGCTACGACTGGTTGAATGTCAAACGTCAGAGCCTGACAGCGTTCTCGGTCACGGGCACATACCTCTCGGCTGCGAGCTGCCTGCGAATCGTTGAGACTTCCAGCCACATCGATATGCAGATGAGGTGCTGTGCCGAAGGCGTCCTGGGGTGTACCGATTTGCCCGAGCAATTGTCCAGGCACGACTTCATCGCCCTCATGTACCACCACGCTACCATTGAGCAGGTGTTGGTACCAGGTGACACAGCCATCGGTGGACTGAACTCGCAACCTAGCCGGTTGCCAGCTCTTACCGCTCCATTCACCCTCTCGGACATCGACGACTTTGCCGGCAGTCATTGACACCACCGGCGTACCGGTTGGTGCGTGAATGTCAGCAGCGTCATAGTCATGGTGTTGATTGGTCGGACCAGGGGTCCAGACCAGCCAATCACCGGCGTTGTCTGAGCCACCAGCAATGTCTCCGGCGTCGGTTGAGACGGGGAAAACATTGGCCGGATCGGCTAGAGCTGGGCAATGATCGATTGCCTCTCGATTATTCTCGAGCGACGAGCTGATCAAAGCACTGCCAGTCGGGCACATGGCACTCAAGCTCTCATAAAGAGGCTTGAAGCCAGACTGCTGACTGATAGTGTCTTCGGGGCCGCCGTCACGGCTAGGCTTCTTCAGCTTCACGCCGTTGGGCGGGTCATTGACGACATAAGGGTGGTCTTGCCACTGCTTATGGAAGCCAAGCCCGTTGTAGGCAGCAGCAGCTTGATAGAGCGTGTCGAGATCGGGATTGGCCGTCAGTTTACCCTTGGCCTTGCCCTGAATCTCGTCATAGGCTAGATCGAGCTGTGTCACAGCCTCCTCGGCAGACAGGTTGCCCTTGGCCGGAAAAGCGTCCGGATTTGCCTTCACATAGCTGTAGAGCTGCATGAAGCCTTGCCCATTTGCTGGGTTGTCCATGATCAGGCTGTGTTCCATCATGTGAAAAACAGCCAGCACCTTCCAATCGGCACCTTTGCGAATCGCACTGGTGACATAGAAGGGGTAGTTGGCCTGAAGCCGACCGATTGCCTCCTCGCTCCAGTATGCATCTGGACTGAGCTGACAGGAGCCAGTGGAAGAGCTTTGGGCTTGTGCCGGGACTGGCTTTGCGCCAAGACTCGTCACAAGTCCGAACACTCCGAGTAGGATAATCGCTGCGATTAACCTTTTCACTCTATTCTCCAATCTATTTGGGGGACAGTTTTGAATGAACCAGGCAAGCACTTCAAGGAAGGTCCCTAAAATGCAAACCATTTATACTAACATAAATATGCTAATAAGTCAATAGCTTAATCTTATGCTGAGGTGCTTTTTGGGC
>CAZCIH010000016.1:0-7383 GCA_964498855.1 uncultured Candidatus Saccharibacteria bacterium
CAAGAAATGCGTGCAGGAGCTCGGCCGCACTCTTATTGATCCAAAGGATAGTCAGCATATCTTGGTCTCGCGAGTGGAGTCGCCTGGAGATTTGAGCACGTTGTTTAGCGAGAATGCTGGTATTTGGGAAAGTAAAAACGGTGGGGCGAGCTGGACACAAATGGTCAAAGACGGTATGAATGCTAGTGGCTCGCGGGCAATTGCTTTTGATCCGAATGACTCAAAGATTGTCTACTACGGGTCAAACAATATGCGCCCTTCTTTTACTGATAATAATGGCCAGAAGCAAGATAAATATTTCAACAAAGACGGCATATTGTATCAGACTACTAATGGTGGGCAGGCTTGGAAAGAATTGCCGACTGGTGCGCCAAAAGGGCTTAGAGCATTCAACGTTGGTGTAGACAATACCAATACCAAAAATCTCTGGCTCTTCACAATGACTGCCAGCGAGCAGGGTGGTGGTGCACCAGAGAGTGAGCAAAAGGGCACGATGATCAGCCGTGATGGCGGGGCGAGCTGGACTTCTCTAGCTTCTAAACTGCCATCTGGCTATCGTACTTTACTCGATGGTGATAGCTCGCCAAATGGTACTCATGCCTACATCGTCAGCATGACGACTAGCTCAGCCCCCAAGGCCTTCGTGACTCGTGACAGTGGCAATAGCTGGCAAGAGAGCAATGTATACGCTGAGGCTGCTGATTATAATCCATATGATAAGACTGGTCTGAGTATGCTCGGCTATGCACCCTACGATGGCGCTCCATCTATAGTGGAGAGTAAAGATGGTGGGGTAAGCTGGAAAAAGATTTCAGCAGTCCCCAAAGAAGTGGACGGTAAAGACAAGTTTGGTGTTCGAATTGAAGGCTTTGCTTGGTCTAAGACCGAGCCCAACACTGTTTATATGAATGGCTCGGGCGGGTATGTTTGGAAGTCAACTGATGGTGGTAAGACTTGGACCACAGTTTTAACACTTGATAAAATTGGTGGACCAAATAAAAATGGTGCTGGCTCCACTCAGTCAAGCGAACAAGACCAATAAGAAGGAGTAACAAAAACAATGACAGCAAAAAAAAGACAAAATGGTTTTTCTGTTATCGAAGTTATTTTAGTGCTGGTAGTATTAGCTTTGATTGGAGGGATGGTTTACTACGCATTGAATAATAAGTCGAAAGATAGTGAGTCTGGTCAATCGACAAATGATAAATCCAATTCAACAGCTTCAGACGATGGACCACCAAAGCTGCAAAATCTAGGTTTGGCTAGTCTTGATTCGGTCGATGTGACTACTAATGCCCTTCGAGATTACAAATCATCAGGACATAAGGGTTTGTATATTTTTGGTGAAGAATTACCTGGTACACCGACCCGAATCAATCCAAATATAGAGTATGCTTCGCTCAAAGAAGGTACTGAGGTAGTCTCGGCCAGTGATGGAGAGGTTGTTTTTATTAAAGAACAGTCTGATAGCAATGACAGCGAAGTATTTATTGCTTCGAGTGAAAAGAGCAAGTGGATAATTGGCTATGATCATATAGTTGGTCTTAAGGTCAAGAAAGGGGACAAAGTTAAGGCTGGAGACGTAATCGGTACACCAGCTAGACAAGGTAATGGATTATTGAGATTTGAAATCCAAGTAAACAACGAAAAAAGCTCATCAGACTCGATTCACGTTTGCCCAGTTACCTTGCTTGACTCTAGTGTTAAGAGTACTACCACTGCACAGCTAAAAAGTATCCAGGAGAGTTGGGAGAAAGTAGCCGGGGATAATGATATGTACGATATTGAGGCACAAGATCCGGTCGGTTGCATGAGTAAAGAAATCACTTCAGCTCAGGCCGAAGGTAAGAGCTAGCGTATAATTTGCCAGATTTTGGTGAGAGTATACAGTCAATAACTGATTTTTAGCACATCGGGTGTAGTGTGGTTTCTGCTATAATCGTGATATGAAAAAGCTTAAGCACTTTTGGCGATGGTATGTGAGCGGGGGTATTCCCGAGGGAGCGTCAATCGGCGATGTGCGCAAAATCAAATTCATCAACATAGTCGATTTACTAGGTTTTGTAGCCACGGTACTTTTTGCGACTTCCGATATTCATCGATATATTGTGGTTGGAACTTTTGAAACAATCAGTGCATTTTTATTTTTCTTATCAATGCTTGCATTACGCTTATGGCGTAAGGCGGAGATTGCTAAAAATATAACATTGCTATCAGTTTTTATCGTGGTTATGATGCTGGTTGTGACCGGTGGAGGAGATGGTGCTGGTGTTCTATGGGTGCTGGTTTTCCCACCGACATTATTTTTCTTAGAAGAGCGACGAGCTAGTTTCGTATGGATGGGAGCAGCTCTAGTAACCATTACGCTTCTTTTTGCTACCGGGAATTTCTATGAGGGGTACGATAAATTTTACTTCCAGCATCTTTGTTATAGCTTGATAGTCATTGGGCTGGTGGCATACTATTATCAAAAGGTTAATCTTGATGCGGAGGCTGCAAATGAAAAAATTAAGCAAGAGCTTTTTGAAGGGAATAAAAAGTTAGCCCAGGTCAATAAGGAGCTGGAGCAGGCCAAGGCCCATGTCGAAGAACAAGTGGTCGAGCGGACTCGCTCGCTAGTCAAGGAGCATGCTCGTCTTGAGGCGTCGGTAGGTAGTCTGCCTTTGGGACTGATTTTAACCAATCGGGATTTTTTTATATCGAGTATTAATTCTGAAGCAGAGAAGATTTTGACCACAGATACAGAGCGAATCGGTGGTGGGAGTGAAAGCTATGCTGAGATTCTGCGTGATGACCTGCGCCTGGGCCCTGCGGTCAATAAAGCGATTGAGCAAAAACGTCGTCTTGATTTACCCGAGAAAATCTATCGCGATCGTTTTATTCAGCTGACGGTAGCACCGATAATATTGCATGATGCCCCCCAGGCAATTGGGGCGATAATATTGCTTGAGGACGTGACAGAAAAGAAAATTGTCGCTCGAGCACGTGATGAATTCTTCTTAGTCGCTAGCCATGAGCTACGCACCCCGTTGACCATCGTTGAAGGCAATATATCGATCATTAAAGAACACTTTTTAGCAGAAATAAAAAATAATGAACTCAATCATATGATTGAGAATGCTTATGATTCAACTAAGCGCTTGATATATATCGTCAACCAACTTTTACAGGTCTCAGCGATTGAATTGGGCGAGGTGAAATTAAACATACGATCAATCAATTTGTTTGATATCTGTCAAAGTAGTCTGCAGAAATATCAAAAAAATGCAAAGCAAAAAGATCTAACCATGAAAGCAGAAGCGGATAATAAAGCGATTGAGGCCGAAGTAGATAGTGAATTGCTAGACAAGATTTTGAGTGCCTTGATAGACAATGCAATTCGCAACACCGAAAAAGGTGGCGTCAGGCTGGTGGTGAGTCAGCAGTCAGATCGCGCGCAAATTCAAATTATTGATACCGGCAGGGGTATAAGCAATGATAATCAAGCCCTGCTATTTCATAAATTTCATCAGTCTGGCAGTGATATTATGACGCGCGACAGTGCTCAGAGTATTGGTTTGGGGCTTTATTTGGCCAAGCTGATGACTGAAAAAATGGCGGGAAAGATTTATCTCAAAGAGTCGTCTCCTGGTAAGGGTTCCACATTTATTCTCGAATTACCTCTAGTATCCAGCACTGATTAGATGGCAAAGGTACCTAAGACTCTTTCTTCGCCAACTCGGACATGATTTGATATATTTTTTGAGTGGTATTAAGGTTACGAACTGTCATATTCTGATACATTTGATGCTGAGATAATTTGATCATATTACTCTTTGTCAAATCACTTGTTTTGGCGGCCCAGAGTAGTGCCCCTGAGCAATAATACAGCTCTTCAATGTTAGGCTTTATGACTAGTTTTTGAATAATGTTTGGATTATCAATCGAGCTATGCAAAAAAATGACATTGCACTTTTTTGTACCATCATTAGCCCAGCTATCTGGAATCGAATTAACTATTTGTTCAATTTTATTTATATCTTGTACTACCAGCTTTATTTTTAGATTAAAAATTTGTTCAATCACTCGTTCGATTAACTGCTCTAATTTTTCACTGTCAACATTAGGGTAGCGAAAAATCACGTTACCACTATTTATATATGTCGTTACATCAGATAGTCCAGCCTGATGTAAGCCATCGGCTAAGGCGGCCATTGTTAGCTTATTCTTTCCACCGACATTAACACCACGCAGTAATGCTACATAAATCATCTTAGTATTATATACTTCACCCAGTATTTATTCGACTGGCTTGCCTTTTTCAACCTGGCTACTGCAAAAAATATAGCCGTTTTGCTCAAATATTATTTGTCGACAGATTTTTTTGGCGCGGTCAAAGTCTTGTGGAACAATGTCATGCATAGTGGGTCCGAGCAATAACTGATATTCTTCACCGACTGATAGGGAGTGGCTGACTCGACTATGAAGACCAGCCAGAAAAAGGATTTCTGAATTTTGCCACCAGCCGACATGGGCAAGGTTTGCAGGGTGATAGGTAACTATGCGCTTAGCTACGGCCTGCTGATCTTGGAGCGAGCGAGGGTAAAAGGGCTGTTGGAGTGGCCAATAGCTTCGGTATATACCAAGCATGAGGATTAGTAGAATTGCGACTAAGGGTATGGCGTTGGTGGGTTTGAGGAAGTTTTGAGTGGGCAAGACCAGGCTAAAGGCCAAGCCAATGCCAATAACCGCCAGGGGCATAACATAGCGAATATAGGCACCGTTTGACATTGCGAGCCACCACAAGCCATATAATCCGATAAAAGTGAGTCCATATGCGTTTTGAGCTAATCGTGCACTGAGATTGGCTCGGTTTTGCCAGCCAAGCCAGAGTAAACAGCCAAACACAATCACGATTGCGAATACGGGCAAGGCGATATTGGCAAAAATCATAGAAAATTTTGTATAAGAGGTGATTTTTGTGGCATTTTCCGCTAGACCACTGCCATTGACGCGGAAATAAATAACAAATTCGCGTAGATTAGCCAAATATGCATGATATGAGAAGCCGAGCTGGGCAAAGCGAAAAAGCTCCCAGGCACCTAGAGTCAAGCCGACACCGAGACAGTAACGTAGCCCATCACTCATCACTTTTGCGGGACGTCGCCAATTTTTAAGTAGTCGTAGTGCCAATACCCCAAGACCAGCGAATACCACTAAAAGCATCAAAAATTTTGACAGCACGGCGGCAGCTGCTAAGATACCGGCTAGTATAAAGTATCGTCTATGCCAAGCCAGCATCGAACCAAACACTAGGCCGATAGCGGTAAATTCACCTAATACGGCAGTCGGGTAATTGATGAAATTATCGATTGTGAGCAACATGGTAATTGGCATGAGTATTGACCAGACTGACTTCGTTTTGGCGTAGACGAACCAGCTAGCCACAGCAATTGCAGTCAAATAGAACCCCAGCATAATATATCGAGCTTGCAAGAGGCTAACCCCGAAGAGCTTAAAAGCCAAAGCAATGGGCAGAGATATGATTGGACCGGTGGTGAGGTATGGGTCGAATATTTTGTCTTGGCCAAGCCAGATGGCACCAAAAGAAGAGTAGGTGCCATTTTTAGCGAGATTATAAGGAGCTTGCAAATTAATGGCATCATCCGATGCTAGAGGCTGTTGGCTGATTGTACGAATAGCCACCAGCGCCACTAGCACCATCACTAGAGCAGTACAAATGATAACGATGTATTTTTTATGATCCTCGATATATTTAGCTAGTTGAGTCAGATTTTTGCTATTTGATGAAGACAATGAATACCTCCTATAGAATAGAAATATTATACAGTAAGTCGAAATCTTATATATAAATTAGCCTTTTGTTCTTTGTGTGGTATATTTGGTATATAACGGAGTTAAATACTATGGGCTGTCTAATAATATTACTAATCCTGTGTTCACCACGTTTGTTATTGTTTTTTTATTTCTTATTCAGTAATGCGAGAATGCACCTTGTTTTTGGCAGTTCATTAATCTGGGCGTTTGCGGGCTTCATTTTTGCTCCCTGGACGACACTAATGTATTTCTGGGTTTTCAACCCGGCGATAGGACACTTGACTGGCTGGGGTTGGTTCTGGGTGGTGATTGGTATCTTGATGGATATTAGTTCTTATGGCTCGACTAAATTTAGTCGAAGGGGCGGCGGCGGTACAACCGCAACGGTGGTTGAATAGTCTCTGAAACATTACTATTATAAAGTAATGTTAAATATAGATTGTTGAGCTTGGAAGCGAGATGCCCACATTGTCAGCGCCAGATTGTGCTTGCTTCAGCATCCAAATCGGAGTCTACCATGCATGCTTCAGAGGGGCAGACTACAGATACACCAAGGCAAAACACCCGAGTAGTTGATGAGGTGTCTCCGGCTACCACGACAAATACGGTTGTCGACACTCGTGATAAATCAATTCCTAGCCCAAAGAAACGTTCTCGCTCCTTGGCGACTCTAATGTGGTTGGGTGCATTTGCACTTTCCATCGTTTTGGCTGAGCTTGGTGTGATGTGGTGGTGGGCCGATCGTCATGTCGAGCTCGCACCGGCTGTTGGCAAAATGGCTGTTGAGACAAAGCCAAGTTTAGCACCGACAACGGCACAGCTAGCACCTGTCGTGCCGGTGGCTGAACCGGCCAAGCTACGGATAGAAAAGATTGGTATTGACGCTAGTATTATACCGGTTGGTGTGACTAAAGAGGGAAATATGGATGTACCCAAAAACCTCAAGCAAGTTGGCTGGTATAGCAAAGGCCCGCGCCCTGGCGAGAAGGGCAAAGCAGTCTTAGACGGGCACTATGGTGCGCCTAACGAAATTGGCGTTTTCCGTAAACTTGACGCTCTAAAGGTGGGTGATATTGTTGAAGTTGAGGACAAGGATGGGGTGACCTGGAAGTTTGCAGTTAAAAAAACGGAAGCCTATCGCCCCACTAGCGCACCTTTAGGTGAGATATTTGGCGATTCTAATAAGCCAATGCTCAATCTTATCACTTGCTATGGTGATTGGTACGCCAGTGCTTACAAATATGAAAAGCGCTTGATTGTTTTTACAGAATTAGTCGAATGACGGGTATTGAATATACTTTCACGCTCAATGAGCTATAATTAAGTAGCGTAAGTATTTTAGATTATCAAGATTAAGATTAATGAAAAAGACTTGTCTTTCCATAGCCCTACTATTATTAGTCTCTACCTTCCCGACAGCTAGCCAGGCCTCATTTCCATGTCAGGAGAATGGCTTGATATTTGTCTCGACTAGCCTATCTGATAGGTCAACGATCCGCTCGATGCAGACAGATGGTAGTGGTGCTGTTACATTGGTGAATCCACCAGCTGGCCAATATGCTGCCT
>CAZCIH010000016.1:7393-10205 GCA_964498855.1 uncultured Candidatus Saccharibacteria bacterium
AGAAGCTATTATATTTTCAGACTGATAGTGGTGGTAACGGAGCGATATATGTGGCAAATAGCGATGGCTCAAATCCAATTAGTGTTTACACTATCTCAAGTGGCATCTCCATCGATGATGTCTCTTGGTCGCCTGATAGTACTAGGATAGTATTTGATCAGACAACGGTCTCTGTACCCAGTAGCTCGGGTATATATGTCGTAAATGTGGATGGGAGTGGCTTAATTCATGTAGTAGCCAATACTTCGGCGATGAATTATGGTAGTCCCTCATGGTCGCCCGATGGGACAAAGCTAGTGATTGATGCTACTGATTCGGTGACACCCAATAATGGTGGTATTATGACTGTCAATGTCGCAGCCAGCCAGACCCCAACGACTATTTTGTCTACCAGCACTCCAATTTACTACTACCGGCCTGACTGGAAGCCCGATGGAAATACCATAGCTTTAATAAAAAATGACTCTAATACAGGTATCGAAACTATTATTACGGTGGACTCGACCGGAGGTAGTCCAACAAATGTGATAAATAATAGCTCGTTAAACACGAATCGATCATTTATAGATCTTGATTGGTCACCTGATGGGACAAAGCTAATTTTTGTCCATAGATTTGCAGGAATTCAAGAATCAGGCGATGGCGTTGCTACTGTAAATCTTGATGGCAGTGGTCTGGTCTATCTCGATGGGGCTAATGGTGACGGGAACTCTTACCCCGATTGGGGGGTTGCGGTGATTTGTAGCTTGAGTGCTAGCGTTCCAGGCCTGCCTGATACCCCGACCAGTAGCCAACCAAAGCCAAATTACTGGCCAGCTATTGGAGCTCTCGGTGGGCTCGGTCTTGTTGGCCTGGTGATAAGCTTATGGTATCGTTATCATTTGCAAAGATAGATTGGATCTCTTAAGATGGTTCGTATGAAACAACAACTTAATGAATTCAAGAAATTTCTAGCTCGTGGCAACGTGGTGGATTTGGCGGTTGGCGTTGTGATTGGTGCCGCTTTTACAGCAGTTGTTAATTCGATGGTCAAAGATATTATCACGCCATTTATTGCAGCTCTCGGTGGTAAGCCGGATTTTTCTAACTTGGTTTTCACTATCAATGGTAGCCATTTTGCGTATGGTAATTTCATTAATGCCTTACTGTCGTTCATTATTGTGTCGGCGGTGATTTTCTTCTTTGTAGTCAAACCGGTCAATAGGCTGACTGCTCTAGGTCGCAAGGACCAGCCACCAACCAATCGACAATGTGCTGAATGCTTGAGTGAGATATTAATTAAGGCCAAACGTTGTAAGTATTGTGGCTCGCCACAGCTAAAAGACAAAAAAGCCTAAGTAGCTAAAACTATTTTAAGAAAGGAAATATTATTTCTCATGCTTGCGTTAGAGTGAGCAAAGCCGTAAGCTAATTGGCAAGAGGGTGTCAAAGCCCTCTTTTTTGTATATATGAGCACTAAAGCAAAATCGAGTCGGCGAGCAAAATAATCAAGGAGGAAAAGATGAAAAAGACAGCTCAATACGTAGCTATTGGTCTTGCTAGTGTGGTGCTTTTGGGCGGTATCGCATTAGCAGATACTGGCTCAGTCGGTACAACTGGTCCAGATTCAAACAATAATATTACAAACAATAACAATCAAAATGTCGATCAAGAAAACAACAACAATGTTGGTGTGGATAATAATTCCGACCAAACTTGTCAGTCGGGGAGTGCGAACACAGATAGCAATACTAATGCCGGTGGTGCACAGAGCGGAGATGCAACTTGTGAGAATACTACCAGCACAATTGTTAATATCGCCAATGGCGAGGTGGGCTTTACACCTGGAAAAGGTGCAGGTCCGGTTCAGCCAGCCGAAACAGCCACTCTAACTAGTGCGGCTGTGACAGCAGCTACTAGCTTGCCAGAAACTGGGACAGCTAGCAATTGGTTATTTAGTGCTACTATTGGAAGCTTTGCGGTAGTGGCCCTAAAGATGTCGTTTGAGGCAATGAAGCGGAACGCTATTTTTTAGAAGATCGATATTCTATCGTATAAAATATAGACACCAAAAAGCCCCTTTTATAAAGGGGCTCTTTGTATTTAGCACAGTTTTACCTTAGCTAAAGTCGCGTTTTGGGCGTTCGGTCATAGGGCGAGCCTCATTGACGACCAATGTGCGACCGCCAAATTCCTTGCCATTCATACCTTCAATAGCTGCTTTTGCCTCGTCATCGCTCGACATTTCGACAAAGCCGAAACCCTTTGAGCGACCAGTCTCGCGATCATAAATGATCGTGGCTGATTCGACACTGCCAAATTGCTCAAAAGCTTCTTTGAGCTCTTGATCATTTGAGCGGTAAGGCAAGCTACCGATATACAATTTTGTAGCCATTACTAACTCCTGTTATTTTTTTGCTGTAGCACGACCTCTTATCTTTTTCGCATCCTTTATACTTGATTAAAAGCGAGTCGTCGCTTACAAACTAAATGGCTACTTAACTAAAGACAAGATCTACAGTGCTCTAGTATACGCTTCAAGTTCGCTTTTGGCAAGCTTAAGGGTGAAATTACGGCTTGGAGTAAAAGAAGTTGTAGCCATTATCGGCCCGTCTGTCCCAGTCAAACTGGGGCGATAATAGACAGAGAAGGTTGTGATAGCAGCTGTAGCCAGCTCTTTGAGCCTCATAGCTAATAGAATTAATATGCTCGATATTGTTGGCTGTGCGCGAGAGCTTAAACTCATCAGGTACACCACTGACTACGCGGAGGCAAAAATCACGACGGACCGGCAAATTGAAGCTAAAACGACCTTCTTCATTGGTTTTGACAC
>CAZCIH010000017.1:0-1094 GCA_964498855.1 uncultured Candidatus Saccharibacteria bacterium
CTTATAGTAGTAGAGCGACTCCAAGCGACCCAGCTCACGAGCTAGCCCTCGAGCAAATTTCTTATAGTGCACAGAAACTCCACCAGCTAAAACCACGATATCAGGTGTGGTGGTCACGATTAGGTTAAATATACCTTGGGCTAAATCATGACTGATGAGCGCCCAGTCATGAGGATTATCAATTTGGGCAGCGATTTTGCCAAAACGCCGTTTAATAGCCGAGCCACTGACGATGTTTTCGAAGGTGCCGATAAGACCATTGCTGTGCTGGTAGCCAGGATCGAGTAAGATTTTACCACCTTCACTATTATTTTTTCCCGGCAATGGCTGGCCTTCCACGATCAAGCTAGTGCCGATTCCAGTTGAAATGGTGACATATAAAACGACTTTACATTTTCTTCCAGCACCGACTCTGGCTTCAGCTATGCCACCAGCTGTTGCATCATGCTCGAGAGTGACGGGGCAATGATAGCGTTTTTGCAAAGGTCTAATGATCTCAAGATTTTTCCAGGCTAGGTTAATGGGGGCAATAATCTTACCATTTTTTTTGTCAATTGGGCCCGGGCAAGCTACACCAATAGCATCGATACTGGCCGAGCCGATTAGATTCTTAATGGCTAGCTCTAGCAGTGGTAGGGTGCGGCGCTGGTTGGTGGGGGTGGCGAAGCGGACGCTATGATCTATCTTATGTCCAGTCAGTGAGGAAGCTACTCTAACTTTTGAGCCACCGATATCAATACCTATAAACATAACTATATTATAGCGTAGTTTTTGGCATTATTGGGAATAAAAAAACGAGAGCGAATTGCCTTAAGTAGGGTCAAATTTGCCACAGTTAAAGCAACTCACTCTCGTGTATCACCCTTTTTGATCGATTTTTTTGTTTAACAAGAGTAAACTGAATATATTTAGTATATTATCATTTTTTGATTAAAATGTCAATAGCAAGTATATTGATACAAATGCTCATGCTTGCAGATAATAGCTTGATAATTTTACAATAAAGCTCTAGATAAACGAACTGGGGGTAAAAATGTTAAAAAGTCCACTTATTCGATGGATCTTGATTGCTTTATTAATTATTGCTGTAATTG
>CAZCIH010000017.1:1104-9882 GCA_964498855.1 uncultured Candidatus Saccharibacteria bacterium
GGTAATAAACAGCGCGAGAAGCAACTTAAACAAAAACAGCAAACGACTCATCAGCAGGAAGCCAGCAAAACAACTCCTGCCACAACACCTAAGCCAACTACAACAGCACAGGCGACTCCAACACCAAAATCTACCACCCCTCAGCAGACAAATAATACTGGCTCGACTCAGACAACAGGCACCACAACTGTGCCTCAGACCGGTGGTGAGATTTTCTACGGTTTGGCAACGGTGATTTTGGCTGTGTTATATTTTTATCATCGGCAGCTCAAAAACGAACTGCGCAATAGTCTTATCGGTGGCCGTATCGATCATCAATAGAGGGCAACTATTCTTTACAAAAATCCATAAATAGGCTATGATTACAAACAGTTTATAGCTTCGCTGTTCTGGTGGGTTGAAATCTATTAGCGACCTGCCTGGCTGAAGTTACCTGCGTACAAACGAAATGTAGCGGGTGTCGCTCTGTTGCGAAGGAAGGAATAAATATGAGTAAGCAAGATATTTCTATGGCCGATCTATTGGCTCAGGCTGAGGTTGGTGGTCTGACAGTCGGAGACGTGGTCGAAGGTAGTGTAATTAGTGTTGAAAAACATGAGATCTGGCTGGACTTGGGCGTATATGGTACTGGCCTAGTGGTGGGTCGCGAGATTGAGCAGTCAGCCGGGCTTCAGATTGGCGATATGGTGAGCGCTTCTGTGCTTGAGCCGGAAGCTCCGGAGGGGTATGTTATTTTAAGTCTCAAAAAAGTCGCTAAAGAAAAGGGCTGGGAAGTACTCGAAGAGCGATTCAAAAAAGGCGAGGTCTTCGGTATTGTACCGTTTGATGCTAATAAGGGTGGACTATTGATCGAGGTTGAAGGTATTCGAGGGTTTTTGCCGGTCTCGCAACTTTCAGCAGAGAATTATCCTCGTGTAACCGGTGCTGATAAAGATGAAATCCTACACCGTCTTAGTAGTCTGGTTGGACGCACCCTGATGGTACGAATACTTGATATGAATCGTCGAGATAATAAACTGATAGTATCAGAGAAAGAAGCTCAACGTGAATTCACCGAAGGTAAACTAGCCGATTTGAAGGTTGGTGATAAGGTCAAAGGTATTGCCACTGGAGTGGTTGATTTTGGTATCTTCGTCAATGTGGATGGTATTGAAGGGTTGGTTCATATCTCTGAAATCGCCTGGGATCGGGTTGATAATCCGAGTAAATACGTCAAGGTTGGTCAGGAGATTGAAGCATTAGTTATTGCGATCGACCAGGATAAGCTATCGCTCTCAATCAAACAGCTTATAGAAGACCCCTGGGTTAAAGAAATCAAGAGCTACAAGGTTGGTGATATGATTGATGGTAAGATTACTCGCATCACTCCATTTGGCGCCTTTGTGCAGGTGACTCCAACAATCGAAGCTTTGGTGCATATTTCTGAGCTTTCAGATGATCATGTAGCCGATCCAGCAAGTCATGTTAAAGTCGGAGAGACTAAGCAATTCCGGGTGATAGCCATCGAATCGGAGCAACACAAATTATCTCTTAGTCTAAAAACACAAGAAAAAGCAAAGGATAAAGCTGAAGAATCAGCTCAAGAAGCGGAGAACAAAACAGAAACCAAGTCCACAAAAGAATCGGAGTAGGCAGGAAAAGATGTCGCGCATTGCCCATATGCCGGAACGGACTTGTCGGGTCTGTCGCAAAAAAGTTGCTAAGCGCGAATTAGAACGTTGGGTATTGGCCGATGGACAGCTAACTCTGGATAAGAAACAAATCTTGTCAGGACGAGGCGTCTACACATGTCGTAGCAATTGTAGTAATCAGATTGATCAATTTATTGGCCGTTTACGATCACGGCAGAGATCGAAGAGGTAAAAATGACAGAAGCCACTAAAATAGTCAAAATAGCTCCAGTTATCACGGTCGGTGATCTAGCTGCCAGATTGGATATGAGTGCAGCTCAGATTGTTGGCGAATTGATGAAAAATGGTGTCATGGCGACAGTTAATGAACAAATTGACTATGATACGGCGGTAATTATTGGCAGTGAATTTGGATTCACGATTGAACCCGAGCCGGCTAGTAAAGAGGAGCGTCCGAGCCAGAGTACTGAAGCGGTTGATGAGAAGGAGCAATCACGGCCACCGATTGTAGCTGTTATGGGGCATGTTGATCACGGTAAGACTTCATTGCTTGATGCTATTCGTGAGAGCGATGTTGCTAGTGGTGAGGCTGGTGGCATTACCCAGCATATCGGCGCCTACCAGGTAACAAAAAATAATCGTAAGATTACTTTTTTAGATACACCCGGCCATGAGGCATTTAGTGCGATACGAGCACACGGGGCGAAAATGACTGATGTTGCCATAATAGTGGTGGCGGCCGATGATGGTGTAAAGCCCCAAACCAAGGAAGCGATTAAGCACGCTCAAGCCGCAGAAGTCCAGATTGTGGTGGCGATCAATAAAATTGATAAGCCAGAAGCTGATGAAAATCGTGTAAAACAAGAATTATCAGAAGCTGGTCTAGTACCAGACGATTGGGGTGGGAATGTGCCCTGTGTGCCGGTCTCTGCTAAAAATGGTCAGGGTATAGATAAGTTGCTCGATGTAGTGCTATTAGTGGCCGATATCTTAGAGCCAAAAGCTACTTTCAAAGGGCAGGCAAGTGGCGTGATTATTGAATCTCATAAGGAGACTGGTCGTGGTGCGGTTGTAACCGTGTTGGTTCAAAAGGGTACATTACAGCTCAATGACAATATTGTGGCGGGTAGGGCGATTGGTAAGGTGCGTAGCCTAGAAGATTATCGTGGTAAGAAAATCAAGCAAGCGACTCCTGGTATGCCAGCTGTTATTTCGGGTCTGAAAACGGTGCCAAATTTTGGAGATTGGTTTGAAATTGTCGCAAGTGAGAAAATTGCCAAGGACTGGCTGACTCGACAGGCGCGCAAAGATAGTTTTAAAAGTCTGACTAATGTTAAGAGTGTCAGTGCACAAGATATTAATAAAGCCGTGATTGACGGCCGCGTCAAAGAGTTGGCGCTGGTACTAAAAGCTGATGTTCAAGGATCGCTCGAATCCCTGACCGAAAGCTTGGAAGCTATTGGCAATGATGAGGTTCGGGTCAAAATTATCTCCTCTGGAGTGGGTGATATATCGGAAAATGATATCAACACCGCCTCTGCTGGCAATGCCTTGATCTTGGGCTTTAATGTTTCAATCAAGGCGGCTGTTAATCAACTAGCCAAGCAGGCAGGAGTGGATTTTCGTCTCTACAAGATTATTTATGAATTGCTCGATGATGTAAGAGATTGGCTCTCCAGTTTATTACCCCCTGAAATTATTGAAACCGAGCTAGCTAGACTAGAAATCTTAGGTATTTTTAAAGTCACCAAAGAGCAAATTATCACCGGTGGTGAAGTTAAGAGCGGAAAAATTACCCCTAATCTTGAAGTGAAAATTGAGCGAGCTGGAGAGTTGGTTGGTAGCGGCCGACTAACCAATTTGCAAAAAGAAAAACAGGCCGCCAATGAGGTAATTGAAGGGGAACAGTGTGGTTTGTCAATTACTACAAAAGATGACATTAAGATCGGCGATATCCTGATATTTTTCACCAGTGAAGAAAAGGCTCGCCACATCTAATCCGATGATTTTACGTACTGAAAAAGTTGAAGCTACTCTACAAAAAACAGCAGCAGAGATTTTGCAACAGAATTTGTCTTTGCGAAATACCACCGTTACTATTACTAAGGCTCAAGTTAGCCCAGATCTAAAACACGCCACACTTTGGATTAGTATTTACGGTCAACAAGCTGATATTGCTAAAGACCAAATAATCCCTCTTCGTCAGGAACTGAGTCGGTCAATTGCTCTGTCGAGTACTACTAAATTCTCTCCTAAGTTAGATTTTCGTTTTGATAATTCAGCCGAATACGCTGATAAAATAAATCGCTTAATACAAGATATATAGCCTCTCCAGATTTGACGGGCACACCGCAAGAGGACTATTATGTCACTATGGCCAAGACAATTTTACTTGTTGAGGATAATGATTTTATTCGCAATATGTATCAGCTGAAGCTGTCTAAATCTGGATTCACGGTAGTTGAAGCTTCTGATGGCGCGATGGCGCTAGAGAAACTAAAAACATTAAAGCCAGATTTGATATTGCTTGATTTAATGATGCCCAACGTTAGTGGGATTGAAGTATTGAAAAACTTACACAAGCAGACAGTCGTGCCGACTTTGCCTGTAATAGTACTGACAAATGTTTTAAATCCAGCTTCGGTTAATGAAGCAAAAGAATTGGGCGCTCGCGATTATATAATCAAGACAGATTTAACGCCGAGCCAGGTAGTTGAAAAAATTAAAGCAGTTCTGAGTGGTAAAAGTAGTTAGTTATTAGCTTTTTGTTTGCGTAACTCTGGTTGACCATTGATGAAATCTTTTGCTTCCATCGGCTTTTTGCCGGCCGGTTGCAGGCGTCTAATTTGGATCGAACCATTAGAACAGCCATAATAGAGCTTCCCAGAAATATTTGTTAATGTATTTACGGGCATAAATTTATTACTACTATCCCCGTCTAGAATCGTAATTCGTTGTTTATTATACTCGATAAAACTGCCAGGCCAACCAGCAAAGGCACGTAGTTCACAAATCAGTCTCTGGGCAGTTTTTGAGCTATCAAACTTGCCATCACTTTTTTTTATTTGTTTAGTGTAAGAAATTCCGTGACTACTTTGGGGCTGGGCGCGTGCGGAGCCGGCTACTATCTGATCAATGACTGGCATCAGATTTTTTTTACCGAGGAGCAACAATTGATCTGCTAGAGATTGCTTGCTGATATTGGGTTTAATATTAACTTTTTCTTGAATATAGATTGGACCCGCATCTAGCTGCGCGGTAAGCTGCATAATTGTCACACCTGTATATTCTCGATCGTCTAGTATGGCAGTTTCAATTGGTGTTGAGCCACGATACTGTGGTAATAGCGATGGGTGGATATTGATGATTCCATATCGGAAAAGATCGATAATAGATTGGGGGACGATTTGCCCATATGCTACTAGGACGGCCAAGTCGGGCTTCAATTTTCTAATTACATCTTTGATATCGATTAATTGCTCGGGTGTACTGGTCTTGAGGCCAAATTCTTTGGCTGTTTCTATGATCTCTTGCCGGTTTTCTCGTCGCGATTGAGCTTGGCTTGCCTTTGTAACTACAAGACTAATCTGGTGGCCTGCCTCAAGTAGTCCTCGCAATATGGGGGTAGTCGTCGTAACGCCTGTGGCCAATCGTTCATTGCCGAAGAATACGATGTTAAGCTTTGCGGCTGGTTTTGCTGTCACTCGATTTTTCATGCTGGAGAGGTGTTAGTTTGCCTTGTTTGTCGATTTCAAGTAGGTTATTTGGGTCACTGATGTGGTCAAGGAAGATTTTGCCATTCATATGATCAATTTCATGCTGGAATACTCTGGCTGCAAAGCCTGTTAGGGTTAATCGAATCGGAGAGCCATTAATATCAAGTGCCTTAACCTTGATTTTCTTATAACGCTCGACGCGTCCATAGATACCTGGCACACTAAGGCAGCCCTCTATATCACTAACTGTTTCATCGCTATGTTTGACAATCTCTGGATTAATAAAGCTGGTGAATTCCTTATCTTCTCCATTATCGAAGCTATTTCGTACTACTGTAAGTCGGAGTGGCTGGTTGACTTGAATAGCTGCTAGCGCAGCACCAAATTCACTACCATGATCCCAGTCAAGAGTGGTTTCAATCATATCTTCAGCCAGTTGTTTAATCGAATCATCAATAAAGCCGATTCGCTTTGACTTATTGCGCAGTATTTTGTTTGGTATGGTGATAAGTTTTTTTATCATTTCTTAAAGTAGATTAATTGGGTCAAGGTCTACTGTCCAGCCATCTTTTAGTTTTTTAGTGGCTTCGACTAATTTTGGCCGAGAATAGGATTTTAATATCAATTGCCAACGGTATCGCCCGGCACTTTTTCGGATGTAAGCAGGTGCTGGGCCAAGTACAGTAACCCCAGATTGACCTTTTAGCTGGCTGGCTGTTTGCTCTGCCTCGGTCAGGGCTTTACTATCACTGATATTATTGTACGTTAATTTGGCTAGATAACAAAAGGGAGGGTAGTGAAATTTCCGCCGATGTGGTAGCTCGTATTCATAATAAGCTATCTCATCATGTTGACTGGCAGTGAGGATGGCCGGATGTTCTGGGGAATATGTTTGGATTATGACTCGCCCCGGTCGATCGGTTCGACCAGCTCTCCCCGCCACCTGGGTAAGCAGGGTGAAGGTTCGTTCACTAGCTGAAAAATCAGGAATGTTGAGCATGCTGTCAGCTAAAATTACTCCAACCAGGTCTATTCCTGCGATATCAAGCCCACGCGCTATCATCTGAGTACCAATAATGATATCTATTTGTCCATCACGGAGTTTATTGTAGGTATCTTCTAGGTGCTCAAAGGTAGCATTATCTCGGTCAAGCCGAGCAATGCGAGCAGTTGTGTATCGATCTCTAATTTGAGCTTCTATCTGCTTGGTGCCACTTCCGATAAAAAACATATTTTCACTACTGCAATGTGGGCATGTGGCTGGTACCGCCATACGATAATTGCAATAATGACAGAGTAGGCGGGCCAAATCACCATGCATGGTTAGGCTTGTTTCGCAATTTGGACAACGAATAGCTTGCCCGCAGGTTTCACACATATATGCTTGAGCACTACCACGTTGATTGAGAAAGAGTAATACCTGACGACCGTCAGAGAGTGTATCGTCAATGGCAGTTTGTAACTCTGGTGTTAATAATTCACGTCTATTCTTGAGATCAACCACTGATACTGTCGGCAACTTCTGGCCAAATGCTCGTTTTTTAAGCCAGACTCGTTCAAGTTTGCCCTGGTCTGCCAGCCAAGAGCTAAAAATTGACGGTGTGGCACTACCTAGGATATATTTTGCTCCAGTTTGACGAGATATTTGAGCAGCTACAGTAGTAGCATGATAGCGTGGACTACTTTCTTGCTTATAGCTTGTTTCGTGCTCCTCATCAATGATGATTAAGCCAATATTATCAATAGGCGTGAATAGCGCCGAGCGGGGTCCGACTATGATTTTAGGCTCTTTTGCTCCTAATGCTTCAAGCCACACACGCTTCCGGGCTGCAGCACTCATGTGAGAATGAGTTAATAAAATCTGGTCAGTAAAGTGGGACACAAGTCTTTGGGTCATTTGCGGAGTTAGGGCAATCTCAGGCACCAAGACAATGGCAGATTTATTGCTAGCGAGAGTTTTGCTGAGTAAATTTATATACACCTCGGTTTTACCTGAACCAGTTACACCATTTAATAAAAAACCACGAGAATTTGATGTTGATATTTTTTCAATAACATTTTTTTGTTGGTGATTGAGCTCTATCTTCGAAGCACTTCTTGTGCTCTGCAAATGAGTAGGTGATTTTCGTCTCGGAATAGCCTTTAGTCCAGCAGGTAATATCGCACTCCAGGCAGCTTTTTGGCTGGAATTATAGTAGTCAATTAGCCAGTCGGCTAGATTCAATAGGCGATCAGGCAGAGGAGGATAGTCAAGGACATCAATGATCGGCTTTAAGGCGTAGCCGGTAGGATTATTTGGCGAGCCTGAAACATTTACTCGGCGGACGATGCCAAGTGATTGACGAGACTTAAAATCGACTACCACAAAGCTGCCGACAAGGCATTTTTGATCGCTCTCGACTAAATAATCAAACCATTTTATATCTCGTCCGCCATAGCTAGTAACAGATACAGAAGCAACTTTTTGTGTGTTCATTGTATAAAAAGAGTATTCATTAGTTTGTATATATCATTGAAATATTTTATGTGTTCATTATATCATCATTAAGCTTGGCTAAGTCTCAAATGTAGCATGGTAAATTCTGATGTTGCTTGATTGCTTTTAGCTTATGATTTCATTTGCCTTTTTCTGTCTAACCGAGTAATATCTGATAATAGTGGAAAAATATGAGTAATCGGATAAAGCTTTACATCATAATAGCTCTAACAATCTTAGTGGCGGTATTGGTGATACCGCGCGAAGATCGGGTCTTTAGTGCCCTTGGGCTTAAAAATGCTGCACTTAAGGTTAGACTCGGATTGGATTTGCAGGGTGGTGCTAACTTAGTCTATCAAGCTGATTTATCAAAGATTGATGCAAAAGATCGTCAGAATGCGCTAGACGGCACTATTAATGTGATAAACAAAAGGGTAAATCCATCTGGCACTTCTGAGGTAGTTGTTCAGACCAGTGGTAAGGATAGGATTGCGATTCAATTGCCTGGTGTAAAAGATATCAATGAAGCGATCAATCTAATCGGAAAAACAGCCCAACTAAGTTTTTATAGTGTTGGTGCTGAGGGCGTGCCACAACCAACAGAAATTAGTGGAAAAGATTTAAAGACCGCCACGACAGATATTGATCCGCAGAGTGGTAAGCCAATAATACAATTTGAGATGAAACCAGAATCGGTTCAAAAATTTGCCGATATGACTACCAAGATAAATAAAACAAATGGTCGTTTGGCCATACTTTTAGACGATCAGGTATTATTCAATGGCACTGTATCGACTCCAATTACAGACGGAAAAGGGCAGATGGAAGGTTTTAAAGATGTTGCCGATGCGAAGAAAACGACGGTTTTACTCAATGCCGGTGCTCTGCCGGTGCCGATAAATCTTGTTGAGCAAAGAACTGTTGGCGCTACACTAGGCTCCGAATCTGTCGCAAA
>CAZCIH010000018.1:0-4514 GCA_964498855.1 uncultured Candidatus Saccharibacteria bacterium
AGGATTAGTATTTATTTTCCAGATCAATACTTATTTTCTCGCCACCGTTCACACCTCAAAAACCTCAAATTCCCCTTCCCTTAATGCGTATATGGGCAAGGATATATCTCCATATTCGGCTAATTCTTGTTTAGCTTCTTCCCAATTTATCACACCTCTTGGGTCGGTTTTTCCATAATCTGACTTAAAATGCGGAAGAAACTTTATAGGCAAGATACCTAAACCCTCCAAGCACTCTCGCCAATCACTAGTCCAAAATTGCCTCGCTAGCGCATTGGAACTTGCAGAACTTGTTGCAACAACTTTGCCCTTCCATAGCTCAGGTAGATCGTAGCGCTGAAGCCAATATTGTATTAGGTGATCATCTCCACCATGCGAGTAAACAACATCACTGTCTTTCACTTGTCGTTCAAACTCACTAGGAAATGCAAGCTCAAATCGCGGTTCAACTTTACTTGGCATGAGCGCCATAAAACCTTCCGTGTAATCACTATATTTTACTTCCCACACTTCACGAGGCTGAGCAAATAAGCAAAGAAGTATCTTTGGCCTACTACCCAAACCTGTAACAACTTCATTAAAGAACTTATTAGCTTTGTCACTTGAGTTTCGTAACCCACCCGAATTTAAAATGTATTTTGTCTTACTCATCCAATAGATTATAACAAATAAACCTTTTTGATGTATTTTCTGTAACATTACTATACTCCACCCCAGCCACACGCAACTTGTTCGAACCTCGACCGCGAGAAGTCTCTTTGGACAGGTTTGGGTCGCTGATCTCGTTCTCGAGGTCGGCGGTCAGGATCTGGGCGAAGGGCTCGGCATAGATGGCGCCGACGACTTGGTCGGCGTCGATGAAGACCTTGTTGAAGAAGGCGTGGTTGAGTTTGTCTTGGCGGTTCTTGAACTCGTCTAACTCGAAGGCTCCGGCGAGGTAGGTGTCACCGAGGCGGTGGCGTTGGCCTTCGAGCTTGGCGACGCGCCTCTCGGCCCTCTTGAATTGGGCTTCGAGGGTGGCCTCACGAACACGACGGGCCGCCACCATCCCCCGTCGCTCGGCCTCGATCGCCCGGGCAGTCGATGAAGGCGCCTCGTAGGTGTCTTAGTAGATGGCACCAACGACCAGGAGCAGGCCGCTGACGAGACCGTCGGAGTGGTCCTGGACAGCTCACCCTACGGCCCGATAGAGAAGTCCGAGCTGCGGACGACGCTCGATGTCCTCACCCATCAGGAGATAGCACCCTGGATATCCCTCTTGGAGAGCGACGACCACGGGAAGGCCCTCGTCGAATTGTGGGTACTGCATGGCCTTGGCGCCACGTACTCTGCCGGGTCTCTTTCGTCAGGGCCCGGTGCGTGATCAGCAGCACGCACAACTAGCCTCCCGCCCAACCGGCCCGCCTACACTACATGTACAAATTAGTCAATCTATGTCAAACTGGACATTATGGACACGCTTCGCATCGGACGCGTCCTGGCTGGCGATTGTCTCATCGCGCCTGTTCCGTGTAATCCGACTAAGGAGGCAGTGCTATGGAAAAGCGTAAACGCCAGCGCAAGCTGGAAATCAAGCATGTACGCCATCTCACTAGCTCGAGCGCTCTAGTGACGGTGCAAACGCGTGATGCGGGCTTGATCAGTTATATAGTACCCACTCGTACGCCTTTCCAGACCCACACTGACGATGTGGAATACGAGACAAAAAGTCATAAGGACTGACGGCTGTGGTCGAGCACGCTCCTAGGCGGCGTGGGATACAACCCACGTCGCCTCTTTCTTGTACGGATTCATAAAATATGGACCAGACTCGCAAAAAGGTCTTCATCTCTCACTCAAGTATTGACCAGCCCATCGTCGAGGCCGTCGATACTGTGTTGCGCACGGGACTTGGGTTACCAGACGCTGCCGTCTTTTATTCGTCCATCGAGGACATAAGCATCCCAACTGGTGCGACGCTAATGTCAACTATACGCGATGAGCTACTTGAGGCGACCTTAGTAATTCAGATCTCATTCGAGTATCGACCTGCCATTGGTTGCTGCTCTGGTCAGTGCTCTTAATGTAGTGGGTTCCTAACCTACTGCTCAACATGGTCTAGGGAGGAGCCGATGCCCCTCCCTAGCAAGTAAGTAATTATTCATATATGCAAATCACCAATTGGAATGAAGTATATAAAAACGGACGTTCATTCAATCCTGCGAGTGAGATTGTTCTAGACAAACTAAAACTTTCAAAAGGAAGTGCACTTGATATTGGCTGTGGCCAAGGCCAGTTAATGAAGCAACTCGAAGCTCGTGGCTTTAAAACCCAAGGCATTGATCTTTCGGACTATTCAGCTGGAATTGTAGGTAATTTTATGACTTATAAGTTTAATATGAAGTTTGATCTGATTACTATCAACCTAGTACTTGCTTTCATTCAAGATAAACCGAAATTCATAGAAAAAGTCCATTCCCTAAGCAAAAAAAATGGTCGGATCATTATTATTACACCTGTCTTATACGATGAATACAGGGACAAATATTCGGAGCGTGAGCAGAGTATATCTGTTGACAATAAAGAGTTGAGATCATTATTGAAGGATGACTTTACAAACGTCAATACTTGCTATGGCGCTGACTACCTATGTACTCTAACCCTCGATCTAAATACTTCATAGAATAACAATAGTTCGTTGCTTTAGCTTGTTATTCTACGCTCCAGCTTGTAGCAAACTAGCCCGATTACCTTCGGTATCGTGAAATGAAACGTATTTGCCGATGCCGGGAATATCAACTGGCTCGCCCAGAACTTCGCCGCCGGCTTTCTTGACACTCTCCATCCCTTCATTAACATCATCAACTGAGATAACGATCGACGGATAACGCGCTTCGGCTACGTCTGCCTGATCGAAAAAACCACCATTGATGGTACCGGGCGTAATTGGTCGACCATCCTTCGTCTCAGTCGTCTCAGCCACGATATAATTTCCAAACTCCGGACCACCATCACCCATCCCCCAGCCAAATGCCTTCGAATAAAAAGCCTTGACTCGCTCGATATCTTTGTAAGGCATTTCAAAATGAACTACTGAATTTCGCTTTCTCATCATTTCCCCTTTCTTGTAAATATCACCAATATTATACACGCTATTGTGAGAAATCTCTTTGCGCGTATCAAATGCTTGGCGTTAGACTGATGACAGTAATAAAAGGAGAACAAATCAATGGAGCTTAATGGTGTAATGCTAGGAACAGAAAATAGTGAAAAACTAAGTGAATTCTATACTAAGCTTTTTGGCCAACCAGCATTCTCCCAGGATGGCTGGTACGGCTTCCAAATCGGGGGCGGCACCCTAGCCATCGGTCCACATAGTGAGGTAAAGGGTAAGAGTGATACTCCGGGGAGAATCATGTTTATGATTGAATCAAATGACGTCAAGGCCGATGCCGAAAAACTAAAAAATAATGGTGCCGAGGTTGTCGCCGAGCCGTATCAGCCAGGTGCGGGTGACGGAGAAACTTGGCTGGCAACTTTCGCCGATCCGGATGGAAATTATTTCCAAATATCAAACCCATGGAAGAAAGAAAATTAAGCTTGTAGCACTGTCAACACATCTCAATTGAGCAATAATTTAGCTTGGATATTCCAAGTAAGTGTTTCTGTTTATTTTTTCTCCGATTGAAATTTATAAAACCTTAAGATTGATTTACCAAGCTTTTCCTTGTATAATATATATATTGTTCCTCCACAACTTAAGGAATGAAATGGCAAATCGTACGTATCATAACTGGCACCAGTTGCTAGTAAACGCGAAGAAGAATGGCATCCCGCTGAGCGTTAGCTTCCGAGCCGAAAACGGTCGATTTGATGGTAGCCTGAGAAAGGCAATTGGTGTCTTCAATGGCTATGTCAAACGAGGTAAGATAGAGCTCGGCTTCGCAGAGGATACCCGAGCACTTCAAGAAGTTTGCCAAGGCATCGAAGTTGCTTCCGATGGTATAATTGGAGTCGATTTTTGCATTATCGAATCCGGCTTTTCAGTTGCTGATTTCATCGCTGAGGTCGGCCCTGCCATCACTCGACTCACTTCCCTAGACGAAGCCAAAATTTGGAGTCAAATATGACAAGTGACTACGTTAGTCCAGTCACACCAACTTCCCCTACACGTTATGATGGATCAGCCGCTGACACTGCAACCAAGAAATGTCCACTGTGCAAAAAACAAGTCAACGGCGATATGAGCTTCATATCACCATCAGCCGGTCGGCTCAGGTATTGCAAAAATTGCATGATTCTCTTTCCAATCAAGTCACCGCTCAACCGGCGGACCGTCAAGTCTCAAGACTGCATCCCGATCTCTCCGAGTGAGCGAGATTTCTACGAGAAAGAGCTGGTATGAAAACCATCACTCTGGTCTGGCGAGTTATTCGTGATGCCTTCGCCAAAAATCCATCGCCCTGGTTCGACCAAAAAGGTGATGGTTTGTTTGGCGATAACTATCATGTTCGCACACCCAGGCCATCTCAAGA
>CAZCIH010000018.1:4524-9834 GCA_964498855.1 uncultured Candidatus Saccharibacteria bacterium
AGGCCAAAAGGGTCTTTCAAAGTACTACTGCCAATGACTAAGTTTTGGTGGGTCGGTAGCTTTTAATTAAGTTACCGACTCACCTTTCATTTTTTATAACATCAGCATAGACTTTAAAATAATCCCGCATCATCGTTGTTACAAGAAAATTAGCCTCCACATGAGCTTTTGCACTGTTTGCTACTGGCTGATACTTTCTGGGATGCTTGATAACTTCAGCTATTTTTTTAGCATCGCGAGTGTGTGAGCCATTGAGATAGAAGCCAGTTTTGTTATTGATAATCTGCAAGGCGATTCCTCCCACTGGGCGCGAAAAAACAATTTTCTCCTTCCACATCGCCTCAGTCACCGTCAGCCCGTAGCCCTCTTTGGTTGAGTTTTGAATAACCACACTGGCAAGCCTCTGCAAGGCATTAACCGCCAAATTATCATTTTCAGTGATTATGATAATATTCTCTCCGTCTAGCTCGGCTGCTCGTCGCTTCACTGCTCGATACAACGGGTATCCTTCTGGATCATCAGTAGCATAATTGCCCATCAGGACACATTGCAAATCAGGTATTAATTTTTTAGTCTGTGCATACAGCTCAAGCACTCCTAGCGGGTCTTTAAATTTATCAAAACGACTAACTTGAAGCAAAAATGGCCTGTTCGTGTCAATCCCCAGCCCCCGCGCAATCGCTTTGGCATGAGTTTCAGCGAGTGGCTTATTCTTGTCACTCAGCGGATCAATCGCCGGATTCACTATGGCTACTCGATCGTGCTTGAGGCCAGTGATGTAAGCCTCAAGAGAAAAAATCACTTTATCAAAGGCTGGATAAAAGCCCTCTAACCAAGCCAGTGAAGCCGGGTCTGCTTCTGTCAAATCGATATGACAACGCCAAATTAATTTTTTACCCTTCAAGTACTTGGCCAGTCCTAGCGTTTGTGGATCATGCAATATGTACAAATCACCATCTTTGGGTATCTTTTTTGCGATATGGTCCAAATATTCCTGATAATATTTCATATGACCATCAAACGGCAAGCCACACTGACCCTGCAAGCAGTTATGAAGATTTTTTGTGATCGAAAAGAACTCATCATTGGGCGGCAAGACCCACCAACGACTATTCACTCCCAGGTCATTAGATAGTGGCATTTGCGTACTAAGTAGCTCAGCCACACCACCGCCATTGGCGGTTGCGTTGATCTCAACTATTTTATATTTTTTTAAGTTCTGCGCCGTTAGTCGCAGTGAGTCCAAAATCGGTTCTCCGATGATGGTTTGATAATCTCTGAGTTGCCGATTGGACAGGTCAAGTACAAACATAAGTTCTATTGTATATGAAAAGAGATATTTCAGGCAAAAAACTAATGCTTGTATTTTGTTTCATCTGGTAGCATAATAACTTTCGTTCTAGAGCTAGAAAACTTCTGGCTCGAGGAAGAAGGGCCATTAACATGGCAGCTCATGACCCAAAGAGATGCAATGGTCGCTATGAAGTACGCTGCCCCACCTGTGGTGGTAGTGGTGCTAAGAATGCCGGCCACGCGACTTGCTGGGACTGCGGAGGCAAGGGCACAGTCTGCGACAAGTGCGGGAAGCCCAAGTGAGCCAGCCTCACACCGAGCAGACCCGGCTTGACCTCCAGACCTTCACGCGTACCCTTGGTAACCTAAAAGGTAACCGACTCTGGCATGCCCTAATGGATAGGTTAAGGCCAGATAATTTACCAGATGAAGAGGATTTTCAGACTCAACTCAAGCAAGAGCTCGAAATGATGAGACAAGCCGGTACTAGCAGGCGCGATCGGCACTACTACAAAAGTGTTAGATGCGCTGGCTATCTACCTGGGCCTCCCGGAGAGCCAAGCCTAATCAAGGCTGTAGACGGGCAATTTCTATTTGCTCATTGGATCACCCGAGAGGGCCTCAGTCGCTTTCTCGACACCGTTGAGCAACAGCCCACCACCGGATATGGTCTCGGCGTCAAATCTATCCGTCTCCTGCGCCAGCTGACACAGGAGACGTCAGACCCCACTCCAGAAGCTTAAATATATTGCTTTTTGGAGATGGGGTCTTTTATTTTGACGGCATCATCTATTAGTCTCGGCGCCAGTATAATGTCGCATCTCGCAAGTCTTCCGTCTCGATACCCAGCTCTGAAAGCTGATCGCGTAGCTCATCACTGCGCCTAAAATCTTTACTCTTACGGGCTTTGTCGCGTTCTTTTTGTAAGCTTAACTCCATATCAGAAAATAATTTTTTCTCGCGTCTCAAACTAAGACCTAATATCGCATCTGCCCAAGCTAAAAATTCCAATGATCCACCAAGCAAGGGCTCCGTTTCTAGCTCTGCCAAGACTGCCAGCGCACGGGGGGTATTCAAATCATCCTCCATCGCTTGGACGAATTGATGTTTTATTTTCTTCAATTTGTCATTATCATGCCGCGTCATACCTGCAACAATGGCGAACTGATTTTTGCTAGTCAAATCACGTAGTGCAGAGAGTCGGTTAGCCGCTGCGAGCAAGTTATCGTCATTAAAATCCATCGGCTTGCGATAATGTGACATCAAACACAGCAGTCGAAAAGCTAGAGGATCATCAACTCCATCGATTTTGGTGATATTGCCGATTGACTTACTCATCTTCTCACCCTTCATAGTCAAATGCTCATTATGCACAAAAACACTCGCCAAATCACCGCCACACTGAGCTATCTCATTTTCGTGATGAGGAAATTTCAAATCTACCCCACCGGTATGAATATCAAACGGCTGACCCAAAAGCTTCGTACTCATAGCCGAACACTCGATATGCCAGCCCGGCCTGCCAGGAAAATTTTGGCCATTAATCTCAAAATCCCAGCTTGGTTCGCCAGGCTGAGCCGCCTTCCAAAGTGCAAAATCACCGACCCCTTCTTTCTGATCCTGGTCGTCAATCACTCTTGCTTGTGGCTCAAAATGTACATTACTCAAAACACCATATTTATGGCCAGTCTTCTGATAAGACGACAAGCTAAAGTAAATACTACCATTGGACAGGTAGGCAATCCCATCATCAATCAGATGACGTATAAGCTTTTGCATCTGAGTGATGTGATCTGTCGCTCGTGGCAGTCTGGATATATTTGATCGCTCAATTCCTACTCGAGCAATATCATCAATGAATATATCGGTATACTTATCAGCTAACTTCGCCAAGCCATCAAATGGCTTGAGTGCCGGGTAGTCACGTGCCGAGCGGGCGATCATCTTATCATCAATATCGGTGATATTCACCACCCATTTTACATCCAGCTTTTCTATGTGACGCAAGGTTCGCACTAGAATATCTGCCGCTACAAAACTACGCAAATTACCCAGATGAATGTGATCATACACAGTCGGCCCACAGCTATAAACACTGGCATGACCTTTTTTGAATGGTTTAAAAACTTCTTTTTTTCCAGATAACGAATTATACAACTTGAGCATTAGTATTCCTTCCCTTCATATATCGCCCGCAAGGCAGTAGCGGCATAACGGCAATCCTCAAGGGCATCGTGATTCGATCGATCTGGCAAGCCCAGAGCAGCAAATGTAGCATCACCGTGCAATTTATCACCCTGTCCACTACGAGCCAAATACATGTAGCATATTGGCCAAATGTCTAGATAGTGATAATCATAGATGAAGATATCTTTGTCGACAGATCGCAACATTTTATCAAGCAAGGCTCGGTCAAGAATAGAATTCCATGAGGCCAAGAAAACGTCAGTACCAAATTCCTTGATGAATTTTTTTATGACCTCATCACTTTTAGGTGCTCCTTCTAGCTTCTCGGCCGTAATACCAGATACGACCAGCGCCTCTGAGCTTGCCTTACTTAAATCAGCTTCGATATAACTCAAAAAATGACCTTTTTCCCGTAAGGTATGCTTATCGAGTAATATTGCACCAAGCTGAGTCGGATCATGAACGAACGGATCAAGTCCAGTTGACTCAAAGTCGATTAGTAAAATGTCTTTTGCGAAACCTTTTTTCATATAATCCAATTATATCAGCTAAATTCCCTGCGATTATCTATCGCTCGGCCTAAAGTAATTTGATCAGCATACTCCAAATCCCCGCCGACAGGTAGCCCATGAGCCAAACGAGTCACCTTAATACCTAGTGGCTGAATCTTTTTGGCCAAATACAAAGCCGTAGTCTCGCCCTCAAGATTAGGATTGGTAGCCAAAATAACTTCATTAATCTTTTCTCCTTCTAGACGCTTCAAAAGCTCTGCAATCGTCAAATCATCCGGGCCAATCCCATCGACTGGACTAATAATGCCATGCAAAACATGATAACGACCACGAAAAAGACCAGTTTTCTCAACTGCCACGACATCGAGAGGCATACTAACAACCGCCAAAACCGACTGATCTCGTGATGAACTTTGGCAAATGCTACACAATTCTTGGTCGGTAAAAATCTGGCATTGACTACAGCGCCTGATCGAATCCTTGAGATGGGTTATCGCTTCACCTAAAGAGCTGGTATTGCCATTGCGCAATAGATAAAAAGTCAGTCGCTCAGCTGATTTTGGACCAATAGTCGGGAGCTTAGAAAATTCCTCGATTAAGCGAGTTACACTTTTGGGAAGTAAGTCCATAGGTTGTATTATACCGCAGATAGGCATCAGGTATAAAACTATTGACAAGTCCAATCTATCATGTCAATATATTGACATCCTTGTACCCTAATAGAAAAACGACCACTATGGCACGCTCACCGCCGAATTCTGTTTCATTATTGAGATCTTAAATAAGGAGAAACAATGAATCAGAAGCAACTAGTTGACATAAAACAGCGACCACAAAGGAGTTACGGTGTCCGGAGTGCACGATTTCCAGCAGCTGAGCCCTGAAGCTCAGTACATCGTGAATGAAGCCATGAAAAATCTCCCTGCTGTCAATAGCGACAACGCCACAGAACAACTTCTCATCGAGATCATGGCAAGCCCAAAGGAAGCTTGGATCACAACAACAATAGCATCGTTTGATCCAGCCCATGATTGGGTGGCTGCCATAGTTGAAGCCTCAAGTTTCTTCTATGATATTCCTCATAGCCTGGTCATTCACTGGATTGACTCTCTTCTCAAGCCATACTTAAAAACCCTGTCGGTCGAGCACATCCTAGAAGTTCACCGTAAATACCTACAGGATGAGTACAACGTATGGGTGCTTTCGGAAACCTCCCATGCTTTGGTAGAGATCTGTCTCATCGACAAACATGCTCGTGAGGCTCTGCCAATTATGGCAAAGCTTATCGAGACTCAGCTGTATGAGGGTGAGCACACAG
>CAZCIH010000019.1:0-9746 GCA_964498855.1 uncultured Candidatus Saccharibacteria bacterium
CATTACGTGGTGCTGTACCCGGGCCAAAAAAAGGCTTAGTAATGATTAAGGGACTTTAGCTATGAAGGTAACAGGTTATAGCAAGACTGGTACGAAGACAGCCGATATCACTCTCGATGGTAAGGTTTTTAGTAGCGATTTGAATCCTGAACTAGTAGCTCAGGCCTATGGACGTTATTTATCTAATCGCCGGACTAATAATGCACAAACTCTTACTCGAGGTTTGGTGGCCGGTGGTGGTAAAAAGCCCTGGCGTCAAAAAGGCACTGGGCGGGCTCGGTCAGGTTCGATTCGCAACCCAATTTGGCGAGGTGGTGGTATTATTTTTGGACCGACTGGCCAGGAGAATTACTCAAAAGATTTACCCCGTAAGGCCGCGAAGCTAGCTCTCGCTCAGGCACTTAGTGCCCAGGTTAAACAGATTAAGGTAATTGAAAGTTTGAGTCTTAATGATTACAGTACATCTACAGCAGTTAAGCTACTTTCGAAGCTAGAGCTAGAAGGAAATATCGTTTTGGTGGCAGAAAAGATTAGTTCACAAACTGCCAAGTCATTTGCTAACATTTCAGGGGTCGAAATCATGACACCCCAGAGTCTTAATGTATTTTGTGTCATGAATGCCGATGGGCTGGTTTTTGAAAAGGTCGCATTAGATTGGGTGGTAGAATGGTTGAAGCCAGCTCGTAGTCGGGAGGTAGGCAAATGAAAAGTCTCGTCCTAAAACCAGTTATTTCAGAGAAAAGTATGTCTCTAGCTGCCAAAAATGTCTATATGTTTGAAGTACCATTATCGACTAATAAAATTGAAGTAGCGCGAGCAGTTAAGTTAACCTTTAAGGTGGACCCAACCAAAGTACGTATTGCCATCACTAAGGGTAAAGTGAAGCAATTGCGTGGTATTAAAGGGCAACGCAATGATATTAAAAAAGCTTTTGTGACTGTCAAAAAAGGTCAATCGATTAAGGTTTTCGAGATGGAGGAGAGTAAATAGATGGCAGTTCGAGTCTATAAGCAAAATACGGCTGCTCGACGCAATATGAGTGTCTCGAGCTTCGATGAGATTACCAAGAAGAAGCCAGAAAAGTCTCTTTTAGTGGCTCGTAAACAGAAGGCTGGGCGTAACTCACAGGGGAAAATCACGATCCGTCACCGTGGTGGAGGTGCTAAGCGCGCCATACGGATAGTTGACTTTAAGTTTGCTCAAGTTGTCGGTGCTAAGGTGGAAGCTATTGAGTATGATCCGGGCCGGACTTCAAGGATTGCCCTTATTCAGCTCGAGGATGGTAGCAAGGCCTACATTCCAGCTTTAGTCGGTATGAAGGTTGGTCAGACGATTGATGCCGGTAAGGAAGTTGAGATCAAAGCTGGCAATCGCTTGCCACTGTCGGCTATTCCAGTTGGTTCAACGATTTGCAATATCGAATTAACAGCCGGCCGTGGTGGTCAGCTCGTTCGTGGCGCTGGAGCTAAGGCGCAATTGATGGCAAAAGAAGGGGATTATGGACAGGTACGCTTGCCTTCAGGTGAAGTGCGTTTAATTCATTTGGCCTGTCTTGCAACCCTTGGCCAAATTGGTAATATTGATCATCAAAATGTCCGAATCGGTAGCGCCGGCCGGAAGCGTCACATGGGTATTCGCCCAACAGTGCGTGGTAAAGCGATGAATCCAGTCGATCACCCACATGGTGGTGGAGAGGGTGGCACTGATATTGGTATGAAGCACCAGAAAACACCTTGGGGTAAGCCAGCGCTAGGTAAAAAAACTCGTCGCCGCAAACTAACAAATAAAATGATTATTCGTCGTCGTGGAAAGGGAAATAGATAATGAGTCGTTCACTCAAAAAAGGTCCCTATGTGGATGCTAAATTAATGAAAAAAGTCAGTGCACTTGGCCCAAATGACAAGACAGTGATTAAGACCTGGGCACGAGCTAGCAGTATAGCACCAGAGATGGTCGGCAAAACTATTGCTGTGCACAATGGCAAGACTCATTTGCCAGTCTTTATTACTGAAAATATGGTAGGCCACAAACTAGGTGAATTTGCACCCACTCGAAAGTTTAAAGGCCATGGCGGTAAACTAGCTAAGGCTCAGAAGTAAGGATATATATGAAAGTTCAAGTGAAAGCAAAATATTTGAAGATATCTGCCCAGAAGTTGCGTTTAGCGGCTGATTTAGTTCGAGAGATGGATGCAGTTCAGGCTCAGAATTTACTCACGAATACAAATAAGAAGGCTGCTGGCTTGGTTAACGATGCGCTCAAAAGTGGTATTGCTAACGCTGAGAACAATTTGAACTTAAGTCGCAAAAAGTTACGAATTCACGAGATTAGGGTTGATGAGGGCCCTAAGTTGAAACGGTTTCGGCCCAGAGCTCGTGGTATGGCCGGTAGGATTGAACATAAGATGGCCCATCTGACCATTGTTTTAGATGATGCTGCGAGTGATCTACCAAAAACAAGCTCGCTTAAAACCAAGGAGGCTAAGTAATGGGACAAAAAGTCAATCCAGTCAGTATGCGCTTGCAGGCAAATAAAAATTGGCAGAGTAAATGGTTTGCCACGAAGAATTTTGCCCAGGTGCTAACAGAAGATATTCGTATTCGCAAGATTATTGCCTCCAAACTCAGCACACGTGCAGGAGTAGCCGAAGTAAATATCGAGCGCTCAACTGGTCAAATCACTATTAATATCCATTCATCCAAGCCTGGAGTGGTGATTGGGCGAGGCGGTTCTGGTACTGAGGCACTTAAGCTAGCTATCTCTAAGGTGACCGATCAGACTGTCAAGATAAATATTGAAGAGGTGCGTAGTCCAGAGACCAATGCTCAGCTAATTGCTGATAATATTGCCTCACAGCTAGAGCGGCGTATGGCTTTTCGGCGTGTTATCAAAATGGCAGTCGAAAATGCCATGAAAAATGGCGCTCTTGGTGCTAAGGCCAGTGTTTCTGGACGACTCAATGGCGCTGAAATGGCGCGTCGAGAAACTACTTTTCAGGGAAGTATTCCATTGCATACGATTCGTGCTGATATTGATTATGCCACGGCTCAAGCTCATACCACCTACGGTGTGATTGGAGTTAAAGTTTGGATTTACAAAGGATAGGATGAAATTATGTTAATGCCACGCAAAACTAAATACCGCAAGCTACAAAAAGGTCGAAATGCTGGCTTGGCCACTCGTGGTACGGAGATAAACTTCGGACGCTTTGCTCTCAAGGCCCTAGAAAATGAGCGTATTAATTCACGACAGATAGAAGCAGCTCGTCGTGCAATGACGCGTTATATTAAGCGTGGTGGTAAGATCTGGATTCGAATTTTTCCACACACACCAGTAACCTCAAAGCCAGCCGAAGTACCGATGGGTAGCGGAAAGGGAGCGATTGATCGCTATGTCGCTAAAGTACAAGCTGGCAAAATCCTTTTTGAGCTCGATGGTGTACCAGAGGAAACTGCCAAAGAAGCTATGCGACTTGCGGCGCGAAAATTACCCATAAAAACTAAGTTTATGGTCCGACCAATCGCAGGAGAAACCCATGAAAGCTAAAGAATTACGTACCAAATCTGAAAAAGAACTTAATAAGCTAGCTGAAGAGCAGCGTGGTAAGCTGGTTGATGCTTATATTGACTTGCGCACCAAGGAAGTAAAAAACGTTAAGCAAATTAAAGCAATTAAGAAGGATATCGCCCGTATATTAACTGTCACTACTGAGAATCAAGCGGGTCAAACGGAGACAAAGTCATGAGTAGAGTATTAGTTGGTCGGGTTGTTTCAAACAAGATGGATAAGACTGTCGTGGTGGCTGTGGAGAGCTTAAAATCTCATCCAATTTACCGTAAGCAGTACAAGTCCACTGCTCGCTATAAAGCTCACGATGCTGCTAACCAGTGTCAGCTAGGTAATGTGGTCGAGATCACTGAGTGTCGTCCAATTAGTCGTGAAAAAGCTTTTGTTGTGACCAAGATTGATGGCAAGACAGTCAAATCAAAGGAGAAAGTCGCGTGATACAGCCTCAGACAAGATTAAAAGTAGCTGATAATACCGGTGCGAAGGAAATCATGTGCATCAAGGTATTGGGTGGCTCACGCCGTCGCTATGCACGGGTGGGTGATGTCATTGTGGCGTCAGTGAAGACTGCCACTCCATCTGGAACTGTCAAGAAAAAAGAGGTGGTTCAGGCAGTGGTTGTCCGTATGGCCAAAGATACCATTAGAAGTGATGGATCGACTATTCGCTTTGATGAGAATGCAGCCGTAATTATTGATAAAAATAAACAACCCCGTGGCACGCGCATATTCGGACCAGTTACCCGAGAATTGCGCGACGGTGGTTATATGAAAATTGTTTCTTTAGCACCGGAGGTACTGTAATGAAGTTACGTGTTAAAGATAAGGTTCTGGTGATTAGCGGACGAGATAAAGGAAAGAAGGGCGAGGTTGTAGCAGTTTTACCAAAGAAGCAGCAGGTCATCGTTGAGAATATCAACACTGTCAAGCGTCACGTTAAACCCAACCAAAAGCAACCCAAAGGTGGTATCGTAGAAGTCACCAAGCCAATTGCGACTGCTAAAGTAATGGTGATTGATCCGGTCAGTGGGAAGCCCGCTCGAGTTGGCTATCGAGTCGATGCGAAGGGAAATAAAGAACGAGTCTTTAAGGTATCAACTTTCACAAATAAGAAGATTACCGCCCCAAAGCTAGCTAAATCGAAGGCTAAGCCTAAAAAATCAGGTGAGAAAAAATCATGAATGAATTAAAAGTACAATACAACAAAACTATCCGCCCGAAGCTTAAGGATGAGCTTGGTTTAGGTAACATCAATCAGGTCCCACGCCTAGAGAAGATTGTTGTTAATGCTGGAGTTGGACGAGCAGTCCAAGATTCGAAACACATCGAAAGCGTTGTGGCCAGCTTAACAAAGATTACGGGTCAGAAGCCTCTGGTAACCCGAGCACGTAATAGTATTGCTGGATTTAAATTGCGTGAGGGTAATCCAATCGGAGTTAGTGTGACCTTGCGAGGTGAGCGCATGTATTATTTCCTCGATCGATTAGTCCGGATTGTACTGCCACGTATTCGTGATTTCCGGGGCCTGTCACTAAAAAGTTTTGATCCGCAGGGCAATTATAGTATAGGTATTCGCGAGCACACTGCCTTTCCAGAGATTTCGTATGAAGATGCTGCAAATGTCCATGGTTTACAGGTGAATATCGTAACAACCGCCAAGACAAAAGCTGCTTCCCAGGCATTGCTAAGTGAACTTGGATTACCATTTGAAAGAGGAGGTAAGTAATGGCAAGAAAAGCTACTGTACAGAGAGAATTAAAACGCCAAAAGTTGGTGGCTAAATATGCGGTCAAGAGAGCAGCCATGAAGGAAGCTGGCGACTTCGAAGGGCTGGCTAAGTTACCACGTAATTCCAATCCAGTTAGATTGCATAATCGATGTGAAATCACTGGCCGACCACATGCTTATATGCGAAAATTTGGTTTATCTAGAATTACCTTCCGCGAATATGCCTCCAAAGGTCAGATCCCAGGTGTTAGAAAGTCAAGTTGGTAGAAAGGAAAGAGCTATGACAACAGATCCAATCGCAGACATGTTAACAAGAATTCGCAACGCCACCGCAGTTGGTAAGCCGACTGTTAGTTTGCCATACTCAAAGATCAAGGCAGCAATAGCTGATATCTTGGTAGCTCAGGGCTATTTGGCGACTGTCTCGACATCAAAAAATGGCGCTTTTACTAGCCTTGACATCCAACTTGTAGGAGATAAGAAAACGACTCGAGAGATTCGCGCCATCGAGCGAGTGAGTAAGCCTGGCCGTCGAGTTTACGCTGGAGTTGCTGAAATTCCACGAGTGCTTTCTGGTCGAGGCATCGTGATAGTATCCACCTCAGCTGGTATTATGACCGGTCATGAGGCTCGTCGCAAAGGTTTGGGTGGTGAATTAATTTGTAAGGTTTGGTAAGGAGTAATTGAGATGAGTAGAATTGGTCGTCAACAAATTAATCTCCCCGAAAGTGTTAGTCTTGAGGTATCCGAAGGTATGGTTAATGTCAGTGGCCCAAAGGGAAATCTATCACAACCATTATTTGATGGTTTTACTATTTCGCAAGCCAATGGGGTGGTTATGATTGAAAAAAAGGTTGAAAATGCTGAGACGCAAAGGTATTATGGTTTACTGCGTACCTTGATCAATAATATGGTCGTTGGTGTATCTGAGGGTTTTTCTAAGACTCTGGAAGTAAATGGCGTTGGGTTTAAAACCCAGATGGATGGAGGAAATTTGGTAATGAGCTTAGGCTTTTCACACAAAATTACCTTTACACCTCCAGAAGGGGTTGAGATAAAAGTACAAGGTAATCAGATTACAGTTAGTGGCTTTGATAAACAAAGAGTTGGCGAAGTAGCTGCTAAGATTCGTGCCTACAAGAAGCCAGAGCCATACAAAGGCAAAGGAATAAAATATAGTGGTGAAGTAATTCGACGCAAGGCTGGTAAAACAGCGGCGAAAGGTTAAACTATGAAAACATTGACGAGAAGCGAATTAATTAAAAAACGTGTTAGAAGCAAGATTGTTGGTACGTCAGAGCGACCGCGGCTTGCTGTGTTTATATCACTTACCAATGTGACTGCCCAGCTAATTAATGATAGCAAAGGTATTACCTTGGTCTACGTTACTTCAGTTGGTCAAAAAAAGCTACAGGGCAAAACTATGACCGAAAAAGCCACCTGGGTAGGAGAGACTATTGCCCAAGCTGCTACCAAGAAAAAAATTAAATCAGTCGTTTTTGATCGTGGCACCAAGATTTATCATGGTCGTATCGCCGCATTGGCGGACTCAGCACGTAAAAGTGGTCTTAAATTTTAAGGATGAATGCTATGAATCGTATACAACCAGCCAATCAAGAAGTTAAAGAATTTGAAGAGAAGATTATCTCACTAGATCGTGTCACAAGGGTAGTAAAAGGTGGGCGCCGCTTCCGTTTCCGGGCTACTGTCGTGGTTGGTGATGGCAAGGGGAGAGTCGGTGTTGGTGTTGGTAAGGGTGGTGATGCGCCAACGTCAATTATTAAGGCAATCGCCAAGGCCAAGACAGCAATGATAAACTTCGATATTGACGGAACGACAATTCCGCATGAGACCCAAATCTCATTTGGTGGGGCGAATGTGTTTATGAAGCCAGCTGGTCCTGGTACTGGTGTGATTGCTGGCGGAGCGGTACGAGCGGTGGTGGAAGTAGCGGGTATAAAAGATTTATTGACCAAATCACTAGGCTCGAGTAATAAGATTAACAACGCCTATGCTACGATAGAAGCTTTGCGAAGCCTTGGGCCAGTCATAAAACGCTCAGATACAATTATCACCAAGGTGGACAAGCCTACCACTAAAGTTACCAGTGGTAAGCAAAAGGTTGAAAAATCATGAAGATTAATGAATTAACACTGACAACAAAAAAATCCAAGAAGCGAGTTGGCCGTGGTATTGCCGGTGGTCAGGGGAAAACCGCTGGGCGTGGTACTAAAGGACAGAATTCGCGTAGTGGTGGTGGTGTTCGCCTTGGATTTGAAGGTGGACAAACTCAACTGGCTCAGCGACTACCAAAGCGTAGAGGCTTTAAAGCTGTCAACCCGACTAATTATCAAGTAGTCAATGTGGGTGATCTAACCAAGATCAAAAAGACTACTATCACTAGTCAGATTTTAGCGGAGGCTGGCATTATCCGTGATGCTCAAAAGCTGGTAAAATTATTGGGTAGCGGTGAGGCCAGTCAAAAGCTAACCATCACCGTGCAGTCAGCTTCAAAATCTGCTATTGCTAAAATAGAGAAGGTAGGTGGTCAAGTTAAGATTGCGCCCTTAGCTCGACCAAAGTCATCGAGTAAGGCTAAATCAAGCGCAAAAAACGAGCAAGAATCTAATTAGATTACCTAAAAAAGCTATATTAATTTAAGGGGTAGGTAAAAAGTGAACTTTGCTATTCTCAGTCAAGCTTACAAAAACAAGGATTTACGCAAACGTTTACTCATTTTAGTTGCGGTATTAATTGTTTATAGTTTTATTACCCATGTTCCAGTACCTGTACCAGACACTGTTAAATTGCAAAGTTTTTTACTGCGCCTATTTCAACAGAGTCCTTTGTTGGGATTTGCAAATCTCTTCTCGGGTGGGGCAATGACAAACTTTTCGATTATATTAATGGGGCTAGGACCTTATATTAACGCCTCGATTATTATCCAGCTATTAACCCAAGTGGTACCCAAGCTTGAGCAACTTAGCAAAGAGGGTGAGCAGGGGCGAAATAAAATTAATCACTACACAAGGCTCTTGACGGTGCCGCTGGCTCTCATTCAATCGATTGCGATGCTTATTTTTGTCCAGCAGACTTCAATTAAGATGGCCGGTGTTGATTTAATCGGCCATCCTAGTATCACTCAGTGGATATTGATGGTCCTAACAATCACGGCGGGTAGTATTTTTCTCATGTGGCTGGGTGAAATAATTACCGATCAGGGCGTTGGCAATGGAATATCGATACTGATTTTGGCTGGTATTGTATCGCAATTGCCCACCACAATCTCACAACAGCTCAGCTTAGTGCAGGGTGATTCGACCAAGATTATCCAATTTGTCTTAATGATCGCCTTAGCTCTGGCAGTAATTTTCTTCATCGTAATAATTAATGAAGGACAGCGCAATATTCCCGTTTCTTATGCCCGTCGAGTGATAGCCTCAGCCGGCTATAGTGGTGTTGATACTCATTTACCCCTACGTGTTATTAGTGCCGGTGTGATTCCGATTATTTTTGCGCTCGCTTTTTTGTCGGTCCCAGGTTTTATTGGTCAGTTATTTTCTAATGCTAAGTCTGATTGGCTAGCAAACTTTGCTAAGATGCTAAGTCAGTTATTTGCCCCGGGTAGTACTGTTTATACTATCACCTACTTTTTGCTAGTGGTCGCATTTACCTATTTTTACACCACGATTGTATTTAAGCCCGACGATATTGCAGAAAATCTCCAAAAACAAGGTGGCTTTATTCCTGGTATTCGACCAGGCAAGGAGACGGCCAGTTATCTGAAGCGAGTTATCAATCGCATAACTTTAGCTGGTGCCCTGGCTCTTGGCTTGATTGCTGTGATGCCTTTCTTACTACAAGGTTTCTTCAAGGCTTCGGCTAGTTTGACCATCGGTGGGACCGGCCTATTAATTGTAGTGGCGGTAGTAATTGAAACAATGAAACAAATTGAAGCCCGGGCTCTAATGGCGACATACGAAAAATATTGAAAATAACCTTAAAAAGGCTTTACAACAGGTGCAAATTCATCTATAATACTAACTTGTAGCGTATACTATATGACAAACACAAAGGAAGTAATCGAAGTTGAGGGCACAATTTTAGAGGCCCTACCAAATGCCACGTTCAAGGTTGAACTTGAAAACGGCCATATTGTGCTTGCTCATATATCTGGTAAGATGCGAATGCACTATATCAAGATATTGCCAGGTGACAAGGTGACTGTCGAGATGACGCCTTATGACCTGACCAAGGGACGTATTACCTACCGACATAGATAAGCAAAAGGGTTTTTATGAAGGTTCGAGCTGGAGTTAAGAAAATATGTTCAAAATGCAAGGTAGTCACACGTAAACGTGTGGTGCGAGTTATTTGTGAAAACCCAAAGCATAAGCAGCGGCAGGGCTAATCAATGGCAAGAGTAGCAGGGACTAATATTCCAAATGAAAA
>CAZCIH010000020.1:0-1051 GCA_964498855.1 uncultured Candidatus Saccharibacteria bacterium
ACAAAAATGTTTATTATCAAGGGTAAAATATTCACCTGATATAGTGAATCTTCTAATAAATGATACCGAGTATATGCTCCCCGTTGATGTTTACAGGCAATGGAAAGCAGAAATACCAGAAGTACATGATAAAAAGTTTCGTGCCGAATCATTCGTACTATATAATGAAAGCCGAATATCGAGAAAATATATTTTAACACCAATAAATCTTTATAGCTTTTATGGAGATAGACCAGAGCAATTTGATTATCTAGCAAATGTTCCAGAAATAGAGAGAATGCGACTATATAAGCTGGGTACAATTTCGCATGAGATTGCTCATCAAGTCTTTAGCTATCTTATGGATATGGATAAGCGGAAGCAATGGGAGGATCTTATAGACAGCACGCAAGCAATAACTGATTATGCAAGAATGTACCAAAGACATGAGCTAAAATATAACGAATCTTTCGCAGAAGCGATCAGACTCATTATTACTTCCTCTGAATACCTGAAGATAAATTTTAATAGTATATACGCATTCCTTAAAGATAATTTCCCAGATATAAAGTCTATTAATTAGATTGTCAAAAAGGTTTTGAAGGCAAATGCATTGGATATTAATATTCTTTCTTCATTCTCCACTGCTTGAAATAGCTATATAGACTCTCATTACTGGGTTTGATAGTAAAAATGCCATTTGTCCCCTGCCGCTGGTTCGCTGGTGAAAAGTATTCTGGTAACTGTCCAGTTTGCAACTGTGACCCTATACCAAGGTTGGTTGTTCGACCAGCCTGATTGCACTAGAATATGCTTATGGTAATTATTGAACTATTTCGCTGGTGGTATGCGGATGGCTGGCTACTACTCATCAAGAAGCTCGGTGCCAGACTGCGCAATATCTGGTACGTTTTCTCGGTGCCAACTCTTTTGCGGACCCTGTTTTCACCTTGGCGGCGAATCATCACTTATCCTGCTAAAGGTGTCGGTCCGATGATGCGAGCTCTACTCGATAATTTTATCTCACGCTTAATGGGCTTTCTAGTTCGTTGTTTAGTGATTATCACGGCCG
>CAZCIH010000020.1:1061-5411 GCA_964498855.1 uncultured Candidatus Saccharibacteria bacterium
CTTTTTACTCACAGCGGTGATAGGTGCGATCTTTGTGCTGGCCTGGCCATTTGTACCATTTCTGATAATTGGCTTGTTTATCCGGGGGCTTATGCCATGAACGAGTCATTTATTTTCGTCAAAAGTGCTCGAGTTCGCAAGGCCAAGCTAGCTCGACTGGCAAATAAGAAAAGCTTTTTCTTGGCTCTGAAAATAGCTGTTTTATTACTCATAGCTTGTGGTGGCTACCTAGTTATTATTGGCGTTAATGCCGGCTGTTTGTTATTAGCTCTAGCACTGGCCATCACCATGATCGCTGTCTGGCTGGCTTGGGACATTCGTGAGCTGGACCGATCGGCGCCCAAAAATCGTGATCCACATCGCTTAGATCAAATGCTGTCCTCGACAATCGTGCATCGTATCGCCTGGCCGGCTAGCCCACAAGCTATTTGGCAGTCACTCGCTGGCGCTTGGCAACAAAGCTTTTTCGTAAATCGCCTGCTATTGGACGAAAAGCAAATTGCCAGTTTGCTTTCAAGTGCTCCGACTGACGGCCAGCAGATTTGGCGAGCGGCCGAACTTTTGCGACAACACTATCACGAGGACTATATTTCGGCTGGTATGGTGACGACGGCTTTATTAACTACCAGTCAGCCAGCTGAGCACTATTTGCAATCAATCAATTTGAGCCTTCATGATGTCTTGGCTGCCTTAGCTTGGCAGGAAAATGTCGTCCGGCGATATTTGCGACCCAAACCTAAGTCTGTCTTTGGCGGTATCGGCCGAGACTTTGCCGCTGGCTTTACTCCGGTGCTGGATAATTTTTCTCACAATATTAGCCTGGAGATTCAAAATGGCAATCTTGATTTTTCTTCGGCAGCTCGAGCCAATCTGCTTCACCAGATGGAAGCCCATCTAGCTCGTCCGAGCCGCAATGGCGTCGCTCTAATTGGTGACATTGGGGTAGGCAAGACGGAGTTGGTCTATGCCCTGGCAGATCGTCTGATTCGAGGGGAGACTGCCGGAGTGCTGGCCTATGATCAGATTGTATCCTTATCGCCAACTGCCATTACCTCCAATCTCGATCGAGGTTTTAGCTTGGAGCAGATTATGATCCGAGTCCTATCAGATTTGGCGCACGCTCAAAATTTGATTTTATTCCTCGATGAAGCGCAGATATTTTTTAGCAATGGACCGGGTGCGCTCAATATCGCTCAGATTATCTTGCCCATTATCCAACAGAGCAAAGTTCGTATCATTATGGCCATGACGCCAGCGGATTGGCATCGAGTGGGTACAGTTTATCCATCTCTAGTCCAGTTGTTTAATCAAATCAATGTGGTTGAGCCGGATGAAGCTACCACCGTTTCAATATTAGGAGATATGGCAATTGCTTATGAGATGTCGAGCAAGAAGCTTATCACCTACAAGGCTTTAGTCGAATCTTATCGCTTGGCGGCTCGTTATTTGCAGGGCAAGGCATTTCCGGCTAAGGCAATGAACTTGCTTGAGGATAGCCTCAATTATGCAAGTGGTAATGTGATTACCGATGATTCGGTGGCGCGGGCGGTCGAGGCGATTACAAATACTAAGGTGGCAAAAGCAGATGTGGCCGAGAAGCAGCAGCTTCTTAATTTGGAGGAGGCCATTCATGAGCGGATGATCAATCAAAGTCGAGCTGTCAGTGTGGTGGCAAATGCTTTGCGTCGCTCAAGGGCCGGTGTACGGGATGCGAAGCGCCCGGTTGGTAGCTTTCTCTTTCTAGGTCCGACTGGCGTGGGTAAAACTGAGCTGACTAAGTCTTTGGCAGCGATATATTTTGGTAGCGAAAATAATATGATTCGCTTAGATATGACAGAATATCAGGATAAATCTGACGTGCCACGGCTACTGATGGCGGCTGATAGCTCGCATGGTGGCTCGACTTTTTTGCGGCTGGTTAGTCAAAAACCATTTAGTGTTATCTTGCTTGATGAGATTGAGAAAGCTCACCCTGATGTGCTCAATCTTTTACTCCAAATGCTTGATGAAGGTCAACTTACTGATAGCAATGGCAAGAAGGTAAATTTCAAAGAGGCTATTATTATCTGTACTAGTAATGCTGGAGCTGATGAGATTCGTCAGAGAATAGAAGCAGGCGAGAGCCTGGCTGAATTTGAAAAACAATTTGAAGATAGTTTGATTAACAAAAATTACTTCCGACCAGAGCTTATCAATCGCTTCGATGAAGTTGTCTTGTTTAGGCCACTCATTAAGGCCGAGCTTAAGCAAATCATTGATCTGCTCCTGGTTGAGTTTAATAAGACAATGGCGACGCAAGGTATTAAGGTGACACTTGACGAGGAGGCTAAGAATTTCATCGTTGATAGTGGCTATGACCCCCGGCTTGGTGCTAGGCCAATGCGTCGGGCGATGCAAGATTTGGTCGAGAATGTGGTGGCGAGCAAGATACTTCGGGCTGAGGCTGGTGCTGGACAGACGATTAGCTTGAGCCTGGCTGATATTCAACCCACAGCCAATAGCGATGCCACATCTCCATCAACTCCACCACCAACTACCCCTGACTCTAAACCCGCTCAAGGTAACTCGGCTGATGGTCAAATACCGCCACCCAAGGACAGCTACCGTTAAAGAAATTTTGCCGTCAGATAAAGTATTTGTGATTATATTTGAGGCTAAATCTGTTGCTTATGCTTGACAGAAAGTGCTTATAGGTAGTATTAATTAAATTATCAGATTAAATTAAGGTTTAGGGGGAGTTGTTATGGATGCAGTAGCAACCAAGCCGCACAATGACATGTGGCTAATGGTAGTGAAGGGATTGGCATTGTTTTTCTTGGGTATGATCGCTGTGGTCTGGCCGGGGCTAACATTAGCCATATTTGCGCTAGTTTTCGCCATCTACTTACTAGTGGATGGGGTGGTCGAGATTATTGAGGGTATTACGATTCATGGCGAGGGTAGCCATTGGATTTTGCGAATCATCCTTGGTGTGATTGAGATTGCAGCCGGGGTATATTTGCTTAATCGTCCAACTGTTGCAGTGGCCACTTTTGTGCTGGTGATCGGTTTCATCTTTTTGATTCAAGGCGTGGTCGAGCTCTTGTCAGCCTTTATTGGTAAGACCGACTCGAAAAGTCGCACCTTGCTGATTATCACGGGTATCATTGCCCTGTTGGCTGGTATCGTGGTTTTGCGCTATCCATTGAGTAGCGGTATCGCTTTTGCTTGGGTGGTCGGTGTGTATGCACTGATTTCCGGGGCTATCACCTTTGCTCGTTCTTTTTCTCATCACGAGGAATAAAAGCGAGTGCTAAAACAAAAAGCTACATACCGCTTTGGCAGACCAATTGCTAGAGCGGTATGCTATACATAAATATAGTTACTTTACAAAAGTATAGCTATGATACAATAGGGCTATGGAAGAAGATTATTTTAGCTGTGGGTTGGACAGAACAATCCAAATTATTGGCAACAAATGGACGGTAGCAATAATTTTTGAGCTAATGCAAGGCCGTCGTCGCTTCAACCAGTTGCAAAGCCTTTTAAACATCAGTCCGCGGACTTTGTCACTTCGTTTGCACCAGCTCGAGGGTGATGGCATCGTCAAGAAGAAAATATATGCTCAGGTGCCAGCTCGAGTTGAGTACAGCCTGACTAGACGTGGTAAATCACTCAATCAAGTTATTCAGCAAATGCGCCAGTGGGGTTGTCAACATCCAAAATAAATTGCTTCAAAATAGGTAAATGATTAGGTCATCCTCGCCGGATGACAACAATAAGGGGGGTCAGGTTTGTCTAAACGAGATAAGCCTAAAAGTAATGGACGTAGATCAAGGGTCGAATTTCGCCAACGGCCAGAGCCGGCTTGGCTGAGTTGGCTAGGTTATATTTACGCGGTTGTCGCAGTGCTCTACCTGATATGGCGCTTGAGCGGTACAGTGAATTGGCATATCTGGTATGGCCCAGTGCTGCTATTGGCTGATATCTATGGGTTGATTACAACAGGCTTATTTTTGCTGATAGTACGGCGGATTTATGACCCAGTCTGGCGACCGGCCAAGAAGAGATATAAAGTCGATGCTCTTATTCCAACCTACAATGAGCCAGTTAATATCATTGAGCCAACGATTATTAGAGCGCTACGAGTTCGTGGGATTAACCGTGTATTTGTGCTTGATGACGGCGATCGGCCAGAGGTTGCCCAGCTTTGTGCCCAGTATGGTGCGATTTATAATGCCAGTATTGGCAATCGGCACGCTAAGGCAGGAAATTTAAACCAAGGCTTGGCTTTATCAAAAGCTGAACTATTACTCTTGCTTGATTGTGACCATATGCCACAGGCAAACTTTATCGAACGCACGGCTGGCT
>CAZCIH010000020.1:5421-9681 GCA_964498855.1 uncultured Candidatus Saccharibacteria bacterium
TTTGACGATTCAAAGGTTGGTATAGTTCAAACACCTCAGACCTACTATAATCGTTCAAGCTTTCTATATCGCGAAAAGGGTCGCGGTAGGCAATGGTCGGAACAAGGCATGTTCTATGAGTGTATTCAGCCAGCCAAAAATCATTATAATGCGGCCTTTTTCGTTGGTACTAGTGCACTATTGCGCCGAAAGGCCGTCAATAGTATCGGTGGGTTTGCGACCGGGACTGCCACTGAGGACATCCATAGCTCATTGCGCCTTCATGCCAAAGGCTGGAAGTCGGTCTTTGTTGATGAGCCATTGGCCTTTGGCCTAGAGGCGGCAAGCTTTAAGGAATTTTACAAACAACGCTTGCGCTGGGCGGCGGGTTCGCTCGGTCTCTTACTGCGCTCCCAGGATTCACCTCTTGTCATTAAAGGGCTGAGCCTCAAGCAGAGGCTGAATTACTTAAGTGCTACGCTGGCTCATTTGCAGGGCGTACAAAGATTACTTTATATATTGGTGCCAGTTTTTTGCATTTTACAGCTACAGAGTCCGGTACAGATGGAATTAAGCAACTTCTTGATGATATATTTACCGTTTCTTTTTGTCTCGGTTGTCTTTACAGCTCTCGCAGCTAGGGGTACATATCATCCATATTTTACCGAATGCTTTGGTCTAGCGAGCATGGTAACACATCTTGTGGCACTCAAAGGCGTGATACGTATCCAGAAAAAGTTTGATGTCTCGCGTAAGAGTGTACTGGGAGCGGAGAAAACTTGGGTCAAGCGTAGTCTGTATGGCGTTCTGCTGGTTTTTGGGCTAGTTTTAGTGAGGGCCGTCAACTTATTGGCCAATCCAGCTTACGCCCAGTCACATCAATTGATTATCGTTAGCTCAGCATTTGTAATCTTGAATGGTATTATTCTGGCCGGTTTTCTCGTCCAGCTAAATAGATATGAGCAACAAAATAGTGAAGATAAGGTGTTGCTCTTGGAGACTAAAGTTAAGGCAGTCTAGAGGACTATGATGCTGCTTGGTTGAGCTTATTGCTGGCAAAGAGTTCAACTACTGCTCCAGCTGATATAGTGGTGAGGATAACCTTGAGAGCGCTTATCCAATTGATATTGGTGGCAAAAGCCAAATAGATTAAGGCCACGAGGCTTAGCCCAATCCAAATATATTTTTTTTGTTGATTAACCCAGTATCTAGCTTCTCTGACATAGTCAAAAACACTGGCTTTAGTTATTTCGGTTAGTCTAAGTTTGCGACGCAGGCGAACTGCCCAATGCGCAGGTCCAAAGAATATGGTAATATAACCAAGAACCAGACCGATAACGAAATAATCACGAGCTAGGTTATTGAAAGGAATTACTAGTGAGTCCCAAACCACACCGGCTGCCGGTCGATAGAGGTTATTTTGTACCATATTAATAATTTCTGGTCGTAGTATTTTTAAGCCAATAATCTGTAATGTAGTTACTAGCATAATACCAATACTGATTCCCAATAAAGCGATGTATTTTCTTACTGCCAGGGCAATGGCGAGCAGGAAAGAGGCCATGATAATAAAGGGCAGAATAGCATATAGAGCGTCGGTGGTACGCACGAAGCGTTTGAAGTTTTGGGCTGAAACCTTAAGATCGGCTACTATTTGGCTCTGGCCAACATCTTGTTTTAAGCCAGAAATTGCACCTGATTTTTCTAATTGCTCACGGATATATTGTCTGATACTAGCTAGATTTAGGCTAAATTTAGTATTGCCGATCTGTATTTCGCGGGTGGTTGGTCGGTTGTCGCTGTTATCTTGATCTCTGGCCGCCTCGACCAAGCGAGCGTGTGCGAGGCGATTGGCTGATTCCCAAGCGCCTTGAAAACGATCACTTTTAATAAATGCTTTGGTTAGATTTTCAGATTGAGTAGTAAGGGCGCTAGTAAGAGTTGGCGCCAGAAAGGTCGCTCGTTCTGGCAGGGCTTCACGCACCTTGGAGCTTAAATCAATTGAGTTAAATAGATTCGTAACGGTGTAGTGGCTGACAGCACTAGCTACTTGGTCATTTTTTGGTAACGGAGAAACTATTGCCACCCAATTGTCAGTTGTTAGTAGCTGTTGCTCGGTCCAGCGTACGGCGACATATCCAGCCACGGCTAGACAGCCAAAAGTAATCAACAGCCAAGTGAAAAACTGCCGGGTTTTCCTGTATTTACGATTTGAATCCGCTTTTGCCATAATACTTTTTCTTCGTTCAGGATAACTTATTGTTACAATTATTACATGCTACTGTCAACCAGAAGCATTATCGATGGATCTCCTGGTTAGTTAATAAGCCAAGCTAAATTTGTGATAAATCACACAGTTTTTTCTACTATAAAGTCATTAAAATAATACTACTAACGCTGTAATTGGAAGGAGGTGATGAGGAAATGGCACATAATGGATCGACCATTAGAAACGTAAAGCCGACTTCATTGGCTGTCTTTGTGGGGGTTGCTTGGGGCTTAGTTGGCCTGGTAATCGCTTTAATAGCGGCACTAGGTGGTAGTATTGCCTTTGGTGATGCGACTGATAGCGTCTTAAGAGGATTACTGTTCGGATTGACCGCCGGACTATTTACGGTGATTATATTACCGATTATTTATTTTGCAATCGGTTGGCTGATAGGCGTGATCTATGGCTGGCTATTTAATATCGTGGCTGGTATTTCAGGCGGTATTGAGTTCAACGTCAAAGAGTAGATCGTCTTCACCGATGTTTGTCGTTGCGCTGCTGGGTGCGGTTGTAATGCCTCACAGCAGCGTATTCGACGATAATTCGAGCAAGCGCTACGAAGATGACAATGCCGACGAATACGTAAAATATTGTGAAGACCTTACCAAGGTCAGTTTTGGGTGCAATATCGCCATAGCCCACTGTTGCGAGCGTGATGATGGTGAAATAGGCACTATCAAGCCATGATAAGTGTTCGACAAAATGATAAAAAATTATCCCAATTAAAATGAAGAATATTCCAATCGCAATTATTCTGCCGTAGGCATTTAATTCGCTAACTTTTTTCGGAGTTAATTCTCCAGGCATTATCTTGTCGGTCTTGTCAGCCATTTTGTATCCCATTCATCTCGTTATAGCGTCGATCGAGGTAAAACTTTACTAATATTTGCAAGCTAGCAGCCACTGGGATAGCTACTAAAGCACCTAGAAAACCAGCCATAAAGCCACCTAATAATGATGAAATACCGACGATAAGTGGAGAGATACTAACAGCTCGAGAATAGACTTGGTTGGATAAGTAGCTATTCTCAAATGCTTGATAGCAGATAAAGAATATTAGCATGATGATAGCCTTGCTGAGGCCACTAGATAGCAGGGTGATGGTGCAGACAATTATTATGGCTAAATTAGTACCAATCATAGGGATTAAATTTACCACTCCTACTGTTGCGGCGAGGGTCAATGCATATGGTACATTGAGGATTGCTAGGGCAATTCCGGCAGTAGTTGCAGCGATGAGGCTGGTGAAAAGATTTCCTCCGACATATCCAGTGACAGTTTTATGCATTTTGATTAGCATTCGTCGTCGAGTTTCTCGCTCGCTTTTGGGTTGATAGCGCATTAGCACCGCAAACCAGCGTGGCCCCTCAAGACACATATAAAAAGTAAAGATAATAATCATCACAATGCCAAAGCCGGCCATAAAAAGGCTACGACCAAAGCCTATGGCGTAGTTGCTAAGACTACTGATTTGCTCGGCTGTGACAGAGCTACTGACAGGAAAATTCTTTAAGTATTGAGCAAGTGCTGAATTAGACTGCATCATCTGCTCGTACCAGCCAGGGATTGACTTGATCATGCCGTTTAATTGCTCAATAAAGGGTGGAATGAGTAGTAATAATAGTGCCCCCAATACAATCATTACAGTTAGGAAGGCAATAAAAATTGCCAGACCTCGTTTCTTGGCGGTAGATTCTTTACCAGGTAGAAACTTGGTGATAAATACTACGAAGGGATCTAGCGCGAGTGCTAAAAAGAAAGCGATTAGTGTCCATATAATTGGTTGGTATGCTTTATAGAGCAAATAGATGATACCAACAAATATTGAGCTGATAAATAATATTCTAATAATTGTTTGATTACTGACGCTGACACGCGGCTCGGTTGATGTTGCCATTTTACCTCTCTAGAGTTAAAGAAAATTAGTCATTTCGTGGTGGTGGGAGATTGGAGTCGGATTTTTTGCGGGGTCCAAAACTGGTAACAAGCAATACCAATCCGAGCAAGATAAT
>CAZCIH010000021.1:0-9616 GCA_964498855.1 uncultured Candidatus Saccharibacteria bacterium
CGTCAAAAGGAGCAGACGCCGGAATCCAGTGCCACTGAGTCTACCGACGAAAAGCCAACAACACCATAAATATTATTGACAAAACTACATAATTATAGTAGAATTGCTTACGTCTTTTGGTGAGGCGGATTTTTTATGCCGTCCTTGCCGGAATGCATATTCAAAATTCTACTCTACTCTCTAGTGTCATTTCCCTTGTCCATTCTTGTATCAAGCAAGCGAAGGCAGCGGACTGTAATCAACTAGCTTTATTATAGTCAGCTGTCTTTAGTGTTGTTGTACGAGAACCGAAAACAAGGAGAATGAAATGGCAGAAGAAGAGACGACGACCGAAGGAGAGTTGGTCCAGCGCAAGCGCGTTCGCAGTCGCGAACAGAACTGGCGTTTGGCCGCCCAGCGCAACCCGACTCCTCGTAAGGAGGATGTAGAGAGGGTTAACCGTCTCAGGGGTGCTCTTCAGAAGATTATGACTGTAGGGTCTCCATGGAAACCTGAGACCGTCGAGCAGAGGCGCAGGTCTTTTGTCTATCCCGAGGTGGTCAATCCTGCACGGCTAGTTGTGCTAGATTGGGACCAGTATCAAGAGGCGAAGTCCAGAGAGGACTTCCCGAAGCTGTCCTTAGAGACCATGCGTCTGATGGAGAAAGACATTAGAGGCCTATGGTTGGCGATTGAGGTTTGCCCACTCTGTGGGCGTCACATTCCTCAGCGAACAAGAGGTAAGCTCTTTGCTCTCCTAGATGGAAGAGCAAAATTGCCTCGGACCGACGGCCGGCCACAAGGCTCATCAGTTCTCCAGTGGAAGCTGATGCACGACGAGTGTGCCAAGGTTTTCGAAGAGGTAGTGGCGGTTTGGGCTGACCTGCACAAGCTGCTTGATCAGCCTGAGCGACACTCCGAAGAGCGAAGAGCTCAATACCAGCAGATCATCAACTCTCATTGGGGAGAGTTCACTGGTGATCTGTCCAACAAGTCTGGAGAAGCCAAGAAGAAGGCAGCTCACGAAGCCGTTTCCTTAGTGGTGAAGGTAATCCAGACGATCACTCAAGATCTCTAGAAAGGGGAAAAAATGAGTGACGACAACCTAGATGATCTGGCCGCCGCGGCTGGCTCGGTACTGGATGATCTCGACGATGAGGTCATCGATGCTGACGATCTCGGCTACGCGGAGGAGGACCCAACTCCTCCCCCGCCCGCCCCGACCCGTCGGCCCCGTTCGGCACCGGCACCGGCACCAGCCGCTGGAGACACCGGCAGCCAGCCGGTCATCCAGCTGACCCAGGAGCAGCTCAACCAGCTGATCGCTGGTCAGCAGGCGCCTGCCGTCAAAGAGCCGCGTCCGGCCTGGTTCACGGCACTGCTCGTCTGCCTCGGCATCGGCACTGTGGTGCTGATCGCCGGGCTGGTCGACGGGGCCGTTGTCGGCTGGTGGTCCGGTGGCTCGGTAATCTGGGCGATGATCGCCCAGCTGCCGTTCGTCGCCATCACCATCGCGGTGGTGTTGGCAGTCTTCTTCTGGGCGAAAGCCCGGGAGGAGGAAGCCCGAGAGGAGGAGTAGAATTGACCCCCTCGAACGCGCAGGAGTCGGCTTTGTTGATAGATCTTTCTAAATACAAAGCCGCTCCTCGTGTTCGGGCGGGCAATCCAAACCTCACAAGTGAGAGGCCAAAGCATTGGCAATTCATTTGTGCGGTTTTACTGCACAAGCACACAAGGCACAGCCCTTATGCTTGACTAGTATTGTCAGGCGAGTACGATTTAGCCAAGTTCCAATTTTTTGGAGCTTTAGCTGAAAGTACATTGATAAGTCATGACGCTTCCTTTCGAAAGATTATATTGCCCTGAGAGATTTGGTAGCAAAGTGGTCGGTGATAATCACCGGCTGGTTTGCTGTCAAATCGGCAGGCAAATCGACGAAAGGAAATAAAATGTCCAGATCAGTCCGCAACACGGCGGTCTGCACCGCCATAATGGTGGTAGGCGCCATCATAGTGGCGCTTATCGTTTCGTCTCTCTGGCCGAGTGGGGAGTTCCCGCAGAGCCAGGCGGGCACGACCGTGGCTCCGACCACGGCCGAGCCGGCAGGAACAGCAGTTCCGACCACGGCGCCATCGACAAGCTCGATAGTCGCCGAGTTGCCCGATCCGAGCGCGGACTCGCGCCAGATCGTTAATCTCAACGATTTGGCAGCCTCGCTTCAGAGTGAGCTGGCGGCCATCCCGGCTGACCAGACCGCTTTGCGGGCTCAGAAGCTCGCCGAGTACACCAAGGTGAGGGGCCTGAAAAGCGACGCCGAACTGGAGGCTGTGACCAAGTCCGAAACACCCTGGTATATCTGGGTCATGTTGCTTAGTATAGTCGTCATGTTGGCATTTGCCATTCCTGCGTCGATATATTCCATTCGCCATCAAAAGCGAATGGAGGCGATGCAACGTGAGGCTCTCGGGCTGGGCGAGTCAATAGACTCAACCCCAGCCACACCGTCGCAGCCACCGGCTACGAAGCCGGCCAGGCAAGACCTGGCAGACTTCCTGGCAGATGGCACCACCGAGGAGACGTCAACCGGCACGCCCAAGTGGCATGCCGAGTTTGATCGGTTCTACCACGCTCAGACCCCTGAGGTCCAAGCGTGGATGTGGGGCCAGCGTAGAAGCTGGCCAGCAGGCCAAGAGACGAGCCGATGGGCTCAGCTGAAGGCCCGCCTGCTGGAGGCCGCAGCGTCATGAATTAAAGAGGTCTCTAGGGGCCGGTACTTTTTCATATTCTACTGATTAGTACCGGCTCCTGGAGCCTCCCGACTCTTACATAAACATATTCACCAAGACTTCATATATGAGTGATTAAGCAGAGCTTGATAATTCATACCTGAAGTTGTAAAGACAGCTTCATGGACCTTGTCATTGGAAAATACAATAGGGGTAAAAATGACCACTGTATTCGCCCCGAAGAAGCAGGCTGTAAAGCCGCTTCCCGAGGTCAAGAAGACAGATCTGCTCGATGACGTCATCGCTGCGGCGATGGCTAACGAGAAGATCGAGACCTTGCTAGGCGACGAGCCCGAAGCTCAGTCGGAGACACCAGCACCGGAGCCGAAGAGGCTTCCGAAACTGGTCGTCTGGGACAGCAGTAATCCACTGCTGATCCTGGTCGCCATCCTGTTGGCCATACCGGCCCTAGTGGCAGGTACGGCTATCGTCGGCGGTTTGGTCAGCCAGATCGCCCCGGCTCTCACGGTACCGGCTCCGGCCGCGCCAGTGGCTGGTCCGGTGGCTCCGCCAAGTCCGCTTGGCATCGCTACGGGGCAGGGACTGGTCACTCCAGATGCTGGAATTAGCGTCGGGAGTGGCACCCACGCCTCAACAGGTGTGGGTAGCGCTCCCAGCGGAGCGGTGTCACCAGGAGCCAGTAGTGCACCTGGTGTTTCACCGTCGCCCGCGGGCAGTCCAGCTGCTCAGCCGGCGACGCCACCAAGCCCCCAGCCCCAACCAGGAGCTGGTGGTGGTGGCTCTGCTCCTCCGCCTCCATCCAATGGTGGCGGCGGCGGTGGAAATAGCGGTGGTGGCGCATCTAATCCGCCCCCGGCGAATAATCCGCCCCCGGCCACGAGCCCGCCCAAGCCTTCTGGCGATGGCGGTTCAACCAGTGGCAACGCTGGCAAGACCGACGCCAAGGGCTCGCAAGATGCCAAGAGCTGTCCGACAGGTCAGCATTTGGTCTCCGGTGGTCGTTGCGTCAGCAACAGTGGCTCAGTCGATCTCGACCAATAGGAGGTAGATAAAATGGGATCACTCCCAGCTTCCTCGAAGCGGGCTCTCCAAATCGGAGGGATCGTGGCAGGGGTGATGCTCCTCGGTGTGCTGATCGCCGGGGGGATTGCCTCCCTACGTCAGCCCGGCAGAGTGGATGCCGTTATAGTCGATTCGTCGACCAGTACGGTGTCCACGACCACGGCGCCCGCCGAGGAGCCGGAGGCCAATGTAGGCCCTTCGGCCGGTGAGGCACGCGAAGAGGCCACCGCAACGACGCCAGTACCTGAGCCAAATCAAGGTTCAGCGGCGCCCGCTGGTGGTTCTGAGCAGTCGGAGCAGACGGCGACCAAGAAGCCGTCGAGCTCTGGCTCGACCAGTCGCCAAAACAGCGCGACGGCTGGCAAGTGTCAGCCAGTCGGTTGTAACGGTGGCAGAGGAGACAACTACACTCCTGACGTGGATGCTCCTAGTGGGCATCACACAGTCGGTAGTGGTCCGGGAGGGACGGCCAAGACCGTACCCAATCAGCCCGGCCAAGTGGTCGACCTCAACCAATGACAGACTCTGGGGCAGGGCCTCTCGTTAGCAATACAAAGCTAGCGAGGGGCTCTTGCCCCGGCTAACCTTAAAAATTCGTAAAATCAGCATGGTTTCTATCAAGCAGGTCAATTGCACTATCAAAAGTAAGTGACTTGCTAGCTAGAAATTATATATCTACAAAGCTTAAAAAGTATTGACAAAAATAAAAAAGTCTTATAAAATAGTAGTTACGTTTAATATAACATTAGTAGTGAGGGTGAATTGAGGAGAATAAGGTATGAAAAAAGCCAAAATCAGCACCAAGATTATCGGTGTAGCCAGTGCATTGCTACTGGTGTTCTCGATTGCCTTGCCGCTGGTGCAGGTAAAAGCAGCTGACTGTGATTCAAATGCAGTTATGCGCTGTGGTGCAAGCACCAAAGAAGAATTAATCAGTAAAATTAATGGTGGATACGGTGCTAAAAGCACGGCTAACCTAAAGCAGATCTATTACAACGAAAACCGTGGTATCACCGAAGCTGGGATTATGGATCCAGCTACCGTTGAGGGCTCAGTCCACAAAGACGGTACTGTCTGGGTTGGTAATCAGCAAGTTGCCTCAGGCGTATTTAGCTCAGGTCGTGAATTCTTGCAGAATTCAACTAAAGACGGCTCAATCTGGATGCGACCACCGATGGTATCTTTCCGTAGTGAGTCTATCGCAGCTTTTGTAAATATGAGTGGCGGTACATTTCACTGGGCTATTTTAAAGTCATGCGGTAACCCAATTAAGCCAATGAACAAGCCTTTTGGTGAGACTTTCAAGCACGTTCAAAACTTGACTGAAGATCCAAATGGTTCAAACCACGCCGCTGAAGATAACGCTACTGCCGTTGCCTTCCAGCCTGGCCAAGAGGCTCAGTACTCGATATCAATCTCAAATGCTGGTAACGCCCCCTTGACTAACGTAAAAATCACCGACGAATTGCCTACCGGTGTCACCTACAAGGGTGATGCAAGTAAGCGAACCGTTACCTACGATGGTTTTACCTCGATCGAAGCTGGTGGCTCACGCTTATTGCGCTTCAAGGTACTTGTGGACCAGGACGTGCTGAAAAACACCCCCGCAGGCCAAGTCAAGTACATCAGTAATACAGCTTGTTTCACTGCCGATGAAGGTCAGAAGGGTTGTAACCCAGCTGTCATTAAGATAACCAATAAAAATACCCCAACTCCAACACCAACTGTCACTCCGACTGTGACCCCAACTGTCACTCCTACGGTGACTCCTACAGTAACCCCTACTGTCACCCCAACGGTAACCCCTACTGTTACCCCAACGGTAACACCAACTGTTACTCCGACCGTGACTCCAACTGTCACCCCAACAGCTACGCCGACTACTACTCCAGAAGCTACGGTTACCCCCAGTGCGGTAACGACTGCTGGTGGTGAGATTCCACAGACTGGTGTAGAAAGTGCCGGAGCTGGTGTACTAGGTATGAGTGGCTTGAGCTACGTTGGCTACACCTACTTCAAAGGTAAAAAAGCCCTCAAAGACGCTCTACGCAACTGGAAGAAATAAAACTAAAACATCTAATCAATAGAAAATAAAAATCTAGGCCCCGTCATTTGTCCAGGTAAATTGGGCAAAAGGCGGGGTCTTTAGTTGGCGATTATTAAATCTGAAAATGTAAAATAAGCTATAATCATAAGTGATGAAAAATATTATCGACAAACTAACCAAGGTGCTAGCCGATGTACAGCAAGCCATAGAAAGGCTTGATATTAATTCTGATGAAGCTAGGCTCAAAACTCTGGAGAGTGAGATGTCAAAAGGCGACTTTTGGCAAGATCAAGCCAAGGCTGAGCAGGTCAGTCAAGAAGCAGTAGGCTTAAAAAAATCGATCAAGGCCTGGCGCGAACTAGAAGCAGATCTAACTTCATTATTGGAGCTGGCGAAAATATCTACTGATGAATCAATCGAAGAATTTCATCAGCAAGCAGACTCATTGATAGCTCGTGCCGATAAGCTTTTGATTGATTTGAAATTAGCTGGCCCGTATGACAAATCAACGGCGATTCTGCAGCTCTCAGCAGGCGTTGGTGGGACTGACGCTCAAGATTGGGCTCAAATGCTTCTGACGATGTACAGTAAGTTTGCCAGTGACAATGATCTCGTGGCCGAACTGGTGGACGTCTCGTATGGTGAGGAGGCTGGCATAAAGAGTGCCACCCTGGAGATTGCGGGCAAATTTGCCTATGGCAAGCTAAAAGGTGAGAAAGGCGTTCATCGCTTAGTACGCTTGTCACCATTTAATGCAGATAATTTACGCCAAACCTCCTTTGCCTTGGTTGATGTTATTCCTGAAATTCCACCCGCAGAGGTTAAAATAGATGAAAAAGACCTGCGGATTGATACTTTTCGGGCTGGTGGGCACGGAGGTCAATCGGTTAATACCACTGATTCGGCAGTTCGGATTACACATTTGCCGACTGGCATCACTGTTTCAATTCAAAATGAGCGCAGTCAGCTAAAGAATAAACAAAAAGCATTGTCGATTCTGGCTTCTCGCTTGAGTGAATTTGCACGACAACAAAATCTAGATGATATTTCCCAGATTCGTGGTCAGCTCAAAAGTGCTGATTGGGGTAGTCAGATACGGAGCTATGTAATGCAACCTTATACTAAGGTCAAGGACCATCGAACTGGCTACGAAACCAGTGATGTGAATGCGGTCCTGGCTGGTAAGCTGGAGCCATTTATCGAAGCATATTTGAATAAAAATATTAGTTAAAACTTCTGTTTGGCCTAGGATTTTGCCTCTAAGGTCTTAATTTGGCGCCGACTTTGCGCTACAATACTTATGTGATTTTATTAGACCGAGTAACAGTGATGTATCCCAATAAGACAGTAGCGCTTTCTGGGATATCTTTACATATTTCACCAAAAGAATTTGTGACAATTGTCGGTGCTTCTGGAGCGGGCAAATCGACTCTGATTCGTTTGCTCATTAAGGAGGAGATACCAACATCCGGCAAGATTATTGTTGGCAGTGTTGATTATGACACCATCGATAAGGCAAATATTCCTCATTTGCGTCGTCGTATTGGTGTAGTATTTCAAGATTTCAAATTACTACCAAATCTGACAGTATATGAAAATGTGGCCTTTGCGCTTGAGGTATCAGGGGTAAAAACGTCTGAGATCAAGCGTGCAGTGCCCAAGATATTGCAGCTGGTCGGCCTTTCAGAGAAAGCCAATAATTATCCTAGTGAGATCTCGGGTGGTGAAAAGCAACGTACGGCTATCGCTAGAGCTCTGGTGCGAAATCCAAAAATACTAATTGCCGATGAGCCAACTGGCAATTTAGATCCTAAAAATGCTTGGGATATTATCGAACTATTACTCAAAATCAATAAATTTGGCACAACTGTCTTACTGACCACACATAATAAAGAGATCGTCAATGCTCTAAAAAAACGAGTTGTTACGATAAATCGGGGTCGGATCATTAAAGATGAGAAAGTCGGGAGGTTTGTACTGTGACGACATTGTGGCGGGTTTTTAAAACTGGCTTTCGAAATTTGTTTCGCAATGCCTGGCTATCGACTGCAGCCACGGCCATCATGGTTGTAACTTTAGTGATTGTGACATTTTTTGCTTTCTCGGCTCTTTTCTTGCATAGTCAATTAACTGCCGTTAAGGATAAGATTGACCTGGCGGTATTTTTACAAGATGAGGCAACGCCAGATCAGATTAAGGAATTACAGGCCAAACTGACAGCGCTAAATAATGTTAAATCAGTCACCTACGTGTCCAAAAGTGATGCCTTAAAACGCTTTGAGTCGATTAGTAAAGATAGCAAAAGTTTGACCGAGAAAGTACCCGATATCGGCAACCCTCTACCAGCTTCACTAGAAATCAAGACCAAAGAGGCCGGCCAACTGGACGAGATAAATCGTATTATAAAAGCGCCGGATTATACTAAAATCATCAAGTCGACCAGTTACGATGATAGTGATACCCGCAAGAAAATATACGATAAAATCATCAAGATTAGTAATGGTGTAGCTAAGGCAGGTACAATTATTTCGGTAGCATTTCTGACAATTTCACTTTTGATTATTTTCAATACTATTCGGATGGCAATTTTCACCCGCCGCGAGGAGATTGAGATTATGAAGTTAGTCGGTGCGACCAATTGGTTTATTCGAGGGCCTTTTATAGTCGAAGGATCACTCTATGGCATTCTGGGCGCAATTATCGCGGTGCTGATATCGGTGCCAATAATCCGCTGGATGGGGCCATTCTTCGTCAGCTATTTCAACGCTCCAGAAGTCATTAGCTTTTTCTCCCAGCGTTTACTGCTGGTGATAGTAGCTGAGTTTGGCATCGGTATTCTAATTGGCGTTATATCGAGTTGGCTGGCCATTTCGCGCTATCTAAAACTTTAATGCCAAATACCTCTTTACAGATTTGGATCTGTGGTATAATAGGGACAATAAATATCTTCGGAGGGTATTAATTAACGGCTCTACCATAAAAACAAAGATTTTTTCACTCTTTCTCGTCGGTACTATGATGACTAGTCTAGTGCCGGGCTTTGCTATGGCCGATCAATTTGACGATCAAATTAATGCGCTAAATCAGAAAATCGACCAGAATCAGGCAGTCATCAACCAGAAGCAGGCTGAAGGTAATACCCTAAAAAATAAACTGTCGATTTTGCAGGGCCAAATTAATTCCGCTCAGGCTGAGCTCAATGTTACTCGATTGCAAACTGATCAAACGAATGAGCAGATAAAAAAAGCCAATGCCGATTTAGATAAGCAAAAAGAGATTTTAAAGGCAAATATGGTTATCATGTACAAGCAAGGCAGTGTTAGCCCGCTTGAGCTACTGGCTTCGAGCGATAACTTGAGTGACTATGTCTCCAAACAGGAATACTTATCTGCCATTAAGCAGAAAGTTAATGAAAATCTAGTCAAAATCGATAAACTAAAAAAAGAACTAAGCGATAAGAAGAATAAGCTCGATATTCTGGCTTACCAGCAAAAAGCTCAAGTTGATAATATCGATCGTCAGCGTGTCGAACAACAAGAATTGCTGGCCAAAACCCAGGGTGAAGAAGCTGCTTACCAGGGCTTGGTATCAGCAGATAAAGCCAGCGTCAGTAAGCTTAAGACCCAGCAAGCGGCAGCCATTGCAGCTAGCTCCAGCAATAATGTTTATGGCGGAACTGGAGGCTATCCATGGGCTGGAGTCGTACAGGACAGTGGAGCTGATCCGTGGGGCTTTTATTATCGTGAATGCACCAGCTATGCTGCCTGGAGAAGGGCAAATA
>CAZCIH010000022.1:0-667 GCA_964498855.1 uncultured Candidatus Saccharibacteria bacterium
TAAAGCTACTAAAATATGAAACCGAAATAAATAACTAAGCATCAAAAGCCCTACAATTATAAAAATTACTACCAACACCCCTCGAACCATCTCGCTTTTAACAAATGGTTTTTTAAACAGCGATAAGCCGAACCGCCGAACGGGATAATAGCCCTTACCCTCGAGTTGAGAATTAAGCTGTTCCTTGATCTTAGAAATTGTAATTGCCATTGAATTTTGATCAATGTTTTTTAATTCTATTACCTTAATGCCTGCCTCATTAACCTGTGCTTTACTAAATATGGCATTGACCAGGTTAATTTCATAGTTCTCAAGGCCGGTCAGCTCACTCTTCAATAAGCTAAACCGATACTGAGCCTTGGCGTACCAGGTCTTTGGCTTTATCTGGTCAATTTTGATATATCGTCTGATTGCCAAATCGATCAATGTAGCAGTAATCTCTTTCATTTCTGCCTTATTGTCTAGCAAAAGGCCAACTTCTGCTGGCTTTAGACCATCAGGAGGCTCGTACTGTGCAATAATAGTCTGGCTCTTTTTTGCACTTCGATATTTCAATTGTTTATGGAGTCGAATAATCAGCGCACCGATTAATAGCAAAGTACCAATCAACCAGGTAGATATCCGAGGCCATAACCACCACCAAGGAGGTATGGGGCCAGAAGTGAGA
>CAZCIH010000022.1:677-8039 GCA_964498855.1 uncultured Candidatus Saccharibacteria bacterium
TGAGATAATTTGAAAAGCTCCCGCTAGGCAAATGAGCTATTACTGTCATCCCTTCACCAGGATGGATTATTTGTGAACTAGCGAAATTATAGACTTTTCCTTGCTGGCTCTGTTCACACGATTGATTTGTTGCGCTAACTTTACCGACATAGCAAGTTATCTGGCTCATATTTATATCATTCTCAAAGCTCAGCCGAGCGCGAGATACCATGATCGGAACACGCCAATCATTGCCAGTAATATTTAGATTGAGAAAGTCAAAGCCATTTTGCCGACTGATAACCGGCCAAAGCTCATATTGGATTATATAAGTGGCTGCACCAGAAAATGTATGATCTGGGTCACCTAGTCTGAGCCCAACCGATGATATGGTATCATGGCGACTCAATCGATAATCCTTCCCGTTTTGATCTTTAGCACTTATTAGCTTGAAGCCAAAATAGTATGATTGCCCACTACTTACATCCGTCAATATTGTCGGAATAAAGCGCTCTAAGCCGTGATGAGGCGAATCATTTGAATAAATAATTGTCTCAGTAATTTGTGCCACTCCAGCATGAGTAATAAAAATGTTCGAATCAAAGCTTGTTATTTTATCAGTCAGGTTCTCAGATGGACTGGCTGTGGGACTGGGTAAGGGACTAGCGCTTGATGTAGCTGGAGGACTAGTCGGTATCACGCTTGATTCTGGGGACGGGCTGAGAGCTCGAGCTGATGATGAAAGTAATACCGCCATAAATATAGCCACAAAGAACATTTTGGCTATTATGGACTTCATATTTCTCTCCTTACTCCCACTTAAAGACTTTAACGGCGATTGCCATGACGATTACACCCCAGATGATTAGTCCCAGTATATCTCCCCTAACCTGCCAGAGAGTCGCCCCTTCGTTTGCTATTTGCCTCATACCATCTACCAAATAAGTAAGCGGTAACACATCAGTAATTCGTTGCAAAACCACCGGTAGCCCCTCGCGTGGGAAAAATACTCCTGCCAAAAATAGCATTGGTAGCTGAATTAGCTGAGCCACTGGAGCTGCTTGATTTTCGTCCTTGGCCCAGCCAGCGATAGCAAAGCCAAAGGTCAAGAACGTCATCGCACCAATCGCTCCTAAAACCATAAAATCGAGCAATGAGCCTACCATTTTTGCCTGGAAGAGCCAGATGCCAAAAGCCAGCAATAATGCAATCTGAATAATAGTCATGATCAAGCGAGCGACTGATTGTCCAAGTATAAAATTTGTTGGGTGTATTGGAGTTGCCTGTAAACGACGCAAAGCACCGGTGGTTTTATAAGCAATAAAGCCAAAGGCAACCGAAAATATGCCCAACTGCATAATGCTCATTGCGATCACTCCAGGCAAGAAAAAGTCAATCTGGCCAAGATTGTTCGTTTTGACACCTTTTGATTCTAAGCCTATTAGCGTTGGGGCTTTTGTGACGCTATTGTTATAGCCGGCTACTATTTGGCCCAAAATCAGATCAGTCGTCTGACCTTGCTGGGGTCTTGCCTCGTTATAATATGATTTTACCTTAACTGGCGTTAAGCTCTGGGTGGCTGGATCAATTTGGCCAAATTCTTTTGGTATGACGACTTGCAAATCAACCTTGCCCTTGCCGAGTAAAGTCGACGCTTCATCTTGGCTGACCTGTTGGACTTCAAAGGCATCAATCTTTTTGATTGACTCGACAAATTGCTTCGACAGTTGAGTATCTGAGTAATTGGTAAGCGATAGTTTGGTTTTGAAATTATTATTCTTAAATAAAAATCCGAAGACAATTATTAGAAAAATAGGTAAAAACAGCGTAAAAAAGACACCACTAGTATTGCGGACATACATCTTCACGCTCGCCACCGTCAAGCTCTTAAAAGCAATCCATTGCCTTTTCACAAAACACCTCGATGATATTTTCTATCCATTACAGCTTTCTCCATCCTAATCCCTCAGTTCCTTGCCAGTTAAATCGATAAAGACATCTTCTAGAGTGGCCTTTTTGACCTCGGTATGGGGCTTAAAGCCTTTTTTAAGCAATTTATTGATCAGCCCATCCGGTGTATCAAGAGCAATAATCTCCCCATCATCCATAATCGCAATTCGATCACAAAGCTGCTCTGCCTCATCCATGTAATGAGTGGTAATGATAATAGTCTTGCCACTTTTTTGGATAGACTTGACCAAATCCCAAAGATTACGCCGAGCTTGTGGGTCAAGTCCAGTCGTTGGCTCATCTAAAAATATCGCCACCGGGTCATTGACCAAACTCGCTGCAATACTAAAGCGTTGCCGCTGACCACCCGACAGGCTCTTGACGTAGCTTTTGGCCTTTTCTGTCAAATCAACTTCTTTGAGTAGTTCGTAAGGGTCTTTTTTCTGTCCATACAAGTCACCAAAAAGCTTTAGTATCTCAACCAGATTTAATTTATCAAAAAATGTACTTGATTGTAGCTGAACACCAATAATTTCCTTAACGGCAAACGGATCGTCTTTGACATTAATTTTGTTAACCACAACTTCTCCGCCGTCAATTTCCTTGAGCCCTTCAATCATCTCCAAGGTGGTCGTTTTGCCAGCTCCATTGGGACCTAAAATACCAAAGACCTCGCCTTTTTTTACATCAAAGCTAACACCTTTAACAGCGGCAAACTCACCATAAAACTTTTTTAGATCTTTAACACTTATTAACATAGCTACACTTATTATACAAAGTAATCCATTTTTCATATACTTTTTGCAAGGGAAAACAATCTAGTGTGGCACCAGCTCCTTTACAACCTCACACCAAGTAGTCTATGATTTGTTCGACTCAAATTAGCTGTCACTATTAGGAAGTGTTAATGTGAGTAGTAATTCTCAATCGAGTGGTGGGTCATTTTGGCCCAATAAGCCAGGTAAAGCTAAGTTGTACTGGTTCTTCCGCTACCTCATCGTAGCCATCCTGCGTCTACTTTTCCGAATCAAGTTCGCTGGACGAGAGAACTTGCCCAAGCATGGGCCTGCTATCCTGGCTGCCAATCATGCCTCGGCCTTCGATCCGGTATTTATCTTTGGTGGAACCCGTCGCCGAATCACAGCGCTTGGTAATGCGCGGTATTTCCAGAGTAAGCATGGCTGGTTTTTCCGAGCTATGGGTCAAATACCGGTCGCCCCTGGCGATGGCCACTCTCGTGATTTGGCTTTGACCTGTGCGCAGAACTTGCTCAAGCAAGGCAAACTGGTGGGGATCTTCCCCGAAGGCAATCGCTCCCGTGATGGTAAGCTCTACCGGGGTCACACCGGTGTCGCCCAGCTAGCCATCAGCACTGGTGTACCGATTATTCCTATTGGCGTGATCGGTAGTGATAAAGTATTGCCGAGGAAGCAGAAATGGCCAAAGTTTTTTCAGCGCGTTGAAGTAAACATTGGACACCCAATCGACCCAACCCACTATTGCAACAATCGCAGCTTGACCGACCAGGTCATGAAAGCGATTGGCAATCTTTCTGGCCAGGAATATAGTGACAAATATATCGAATAAGCCCTCAGGTGCGAGCTCCGCCCTTGGGGGCTTGCACTTTTTAGTCGAATCGATTTTCCTACCGAAACAATAATTAGTAATAAAAAATATGGTGGGCCCGGCTGGGTTCGAACCAGCGACCAACCGGTTATGAGCCGGCTGCTCTAACCACTGAGCTACGGGCCCTCGACATCTATCTTATATTATATTAGATGAAGTTATAAGACTAAATCAAAAACCCGGTATCATCCGGGTCATTGATTGCCTAGCAATTACTCTTAGACTGCTGGCTGGTCGCCACCGGCTGGGTCCTCTGGTGCAGCTGGAGTAGTCTCCGGTGCTACTGGGGCCTCTGGTACGACTGGCTCAGCTGGCGGAGCAGCTGGAGCTGCCTCTGGTGTGGCTGGCTCAGCTGGAACGGCCGGCTGCTGAGTTGGGTCTTGAGTTGTTTGTTCGTCCATTATCATCTCCTTTTATTTACTTTGCTCTCTTATAGATTATAACGAGCAAAAATTTTTACTGTCAAACTATTAAGAGAATTCTTACTAGCCTTTCTTGAGAATTGGCAGACCGGTACGTGGGTTTTCAATAACGACGAAGCCTGATGGTAACTCATTGATTACACCGTCTTTTTCCTCACGTGCGAAAAAGTAAATACGTTGCTGACGGCCGCCTTTGAGAGTAACCTCTCGACTATGTAAATAGTAAGTTTGACCTTTTGAGTTGACGTGTGAATATGCCATAAATTTCTTTCCTCATTTAACCTTAATATTACTTATGTTTACAGATTACGTAACTGGCTCTATCTTGTCAATAGGTTTATTACCTGTAAGGCTATGGAATGACCGTTGCACGCACCGCCACAAGCCTATAAAATAGATATTAACGTCTTACAAGGAGAGTTTTAGAAATTGGATGATCTACGCTCAAATCGTCACCCCAGTAGCCACCCCGCTCCAACTGGCAATATCGCACCCGCACCAGTAAGAAAACCAGCTCGGCGCAATACGAAGTTGGTCGGCTGGATAATAGCTATTAGCCTTATTGTCCTAGCTATAGGTGCTATTGGTGTCATCGGCTATCGGTTGTGGAGCGCTCAATCAATCACTTCAGGAGTTGATAAAAACAAGTTTCAAGCAGTTTTCCTAACAAATGGCCAAGTTTATTTTGGTAAGATCGATCAAATCCACGAAGATCATATACGTCTACGCGAAATTTATTATCTCCAGGTCCAACAAACCGTACAGCCAACCACTCAGCCAAATGATGCCAATAAGAGCTCATCAGAAAACAAAAATCAGCAACTTTCTCTAGCAAAGCTTGGTAGCGAGCTACATGGCCCAGAAGATGTCATGTATATAAACCGAGAACAAGTCTTATTTTGGGAAAATCTAAAAGACGATGGTAAAGTCGTACAAGCAATCAAAAACCAACGCTAGGCTTATTTAAGAGCTAACTGCTTATGGCGGACTGCCATAAGACGATCATAGCTACGAGCCACAATAGACCCAAGACCAAATAGGAGTACGGCAAAGCCTGCCAACCCGCCAATAACTGGTAGGGCAATAACAATCTCGACTGCAATCAAACCAATAAGTAGAGCCCAGATATTTGAGCGCGGTGTTTGATTTTTTACACTTACTATCTTACGGCCTAACCATAAACTGACAAAAACACCACTGATAAACATGGCTTGGATATAAGCCAAGCCAAGAACAATCGCCAGTGATAAACCAAAGACTGTTATAAGTAACCCGATAATCGCGATTGGGGTTAGGATTAAAAATGCTAGACCTACCAGAACGGTTTTACCAGGACGGGCTTGCATATATTCTGCTGTCGCGACCACGCTAGCTGGCATTATGAGTATCAGTACTAGGCCGATAATAAATCGTGATATGATACCATATAAAACCTTGCCACTTAGATCGGCTAACGCTTTTTGCTGTGATTTACCGGTATGGAATTTTGTGATTGAGCCTGCCACATTACTATCATTTGCGATCATCGCCTTGGCCGAATCGTTATACTTGAGGTTGCCTTGTATATGAGCATCACGACCGATCACTATATTCCCTGCTGCCAGACTAGTATCACCCTTGATGTCACTATTGATATTCACTTCCGAACCAGCTGAATAGACGGCACCACCCACCGGTCCTTGAATATTCACTAGTGAGCCAGCTAGCATAGCCCCACGACCTATCTTGGCTTCTTTCTCGACTGTCACTGTGTTACCAGCCGCAATCAACATATTACCAACTTCACCTGAGATATCTATCCGTCCCGCCGCTGCGTGAACAGTACCTGTCACCTTGCCTTTAATGCTGACGTTTTGTCCGGCAGCATAAACATCACCGTTAATATTCCCAGCAATCAATATCTCATTCCCGGCTACAAAAACATTCCCGTTAATATCACCATCGATTCGCACCACCGAGGCTACCCGATTGTAGGTGCCACTATAGCTTTGGCCAGCCTCAAGCTTCGATTCACCACCAACCCCATTGGTGGCCCGAGCTAAGCCGGCAAACCCCAAAACTACCAGAGCACTACTAAATAATATAAAAATGACTAGGGGCAGGAATCGTCTCATTGTGAGTACTCCATTACTTAGCCTAAATTAAACTCCGATTTAACCGTTTTTGCAACCAAATGAGGTTTATGATGAAAAATCTACCGAATAAAAATCATCCCCACTACAGCACCGAGCATAGCTATAAATGTAATCCAGCCAATAATATTTGATAAAGGCCCATTAGTATGTTTGCCCATAATCTTTTTATTGTTACAAAGTTTGATAATGATAAAAATTAACGGCACTGCCATCACACCATTGACGATGGCGGCATAAATCAAGGCTTTAATCGGATCGATACCAACAAAATTAATAAATAACCCTAATAAGGTTGCTCCAGCTATAACCATGTAGAACCCTTTGGCCTTGACTACCTTGCGATGCAGACCCTCCTCGATACCAAGAGCTTCACTAACGGCATAAGCACTCGAGCCGGCCAAAACTGGGATTGCCAACATACCAGTACCAATAATACCAAGAGCAAAAATTGTTTTGGCTATCATGCCAGCATAGGGGAAACTCTGCACCAGAGGCTCAAGGGCGGCCGCTGCTGAAGCGGCATCCGGTACGTCGGTGATGCCTTTGACATGCAAAGTCGAGGCTGCTGTGATCATAATGAAAAAAGCGATTGAAGTGGAAAAAAGCATACCAATAAAGTTATCCTTTCGAAAACTATGCACGCGGTGATCGGTCACCTGTACTTCACCATTATTTTTCTTCCAGCGATGTTCGATTTGCTCCTCTACCACTTGGCTCGGCTCCCAGAAAAATAGATATGGTGAAATGGTCGTACCAAGTACTGCCACAATCATCATGAAAAACCCAGCACTCATCTCAAAGTGAGGAATTAATATATTTTGTAAAATCTCTAGCCATGGCTGAGTCACCACAAAGGCGGTAAAAACATAGGCAAATAAAGATAGACAAAGCCATTTAAGTATTTTGCTATAACGCTTATAAGGCATGAGTACTTCTAGAAGTACGATACCAATAGTGAAAAACAAGGTTAACCAAACATATGGTATATCTACAATTAATTTAGCCGAGGCTGCCATCGCACCAATGTCTGCACCGATATTAATGACATTAGCAAAAACCAAGAAAAAAACAGCTAAATACAGTAGCCAGCGATTGTAGTTTTCACGAATATTTTGTGCTAGACCGTGGCCAGTCACAAGTCCAATTCGTCCGGACATCTCTTGGATAGCTGTCATCATCGGAAGCATATAGAGGGTTGTCCAGATTAGATGAAAACCATAGCCAGCGCCAGCTTGAGTATAGGTAGCGAT
>CAZCIH010000022.1:8049-9400 GCA_964498855.1 uncultured Candidatus Saccharibacteria bacterium
ATTTATTCATTTTCGTTACAATTTTGATATCCGTTTTTTAATGTATTTTTAATGCGATGAAATTTGATACCCATTTATGCTAGTTTAGCACGAAGATAATCCAGCTGTGAATACGCTTATGTTAATTAATTAGACGTATATAGTTAAAAAAATAAATCAAGCTTTTGTGCAATATCACAAAAAGAGCAAATGGTTTTTTAACCACTTATGTTTGTATTATAAAAACGACTATTGCTAAGCTCATGGTGTAAATTAAAGATTGGAGGCAATCATGCAATTTTACAATGTCAAAAGTCGCGCCAAAGTCGAGATCGATGAAAGTGAATTGAGTAAGAAAAAATTTGTTAGAACTACCAAGAGTGGTAGCACTCAAACTCGTTATGCTGCTCGAGCTAACGTCGATGGTACAACTCTGACACGTTTCATCACTGAAGCTGACTATAACCGCCTAAACGTGCCCGAAGAAAAATAAATCAATCGATAAACCACCGACTACACCAATAAAGTTGGTGGTTTTTCGTAAATATAGTTGACAAGTTCGCTATCTGTTCGTTATTATAAGAGGGAATTAAATTTTGGAGGGAGAAAATGACCGAGACTAGACCAGCACTAACCAAAAAGCAACGTCGCACGCTCGACTATATCACGAGCTTCATCGAACAGCATGGCTACTCGCCCAGCTATCGTGAGATCGCCAATGGCCTCAAGCTAAATTCTGTCGCTACAGTCGCTCAGCACATTGATTCTTTAGTCGGCAAGGGACTCTTACAAAAAGGTAATAATTCAGCTCGCTCACTCATGCCAGTTGAAGAGATTGAAGCCGCCGTTAACGGCCAAGGGGTCAAATTACCAGTTTTAGGACTGATTGCTGCTGGCAAGCCCATTGAGACTGTTACCGATCAGCATGAGACTCTTGAGGTACCACCTTTTATGATTGGGCGTAAACATTCTTACGTTCTACAAGTAAAAGGTCAGAGTATGATCGAGGATGGTATTAATGATGGTGACTTTGTTGTTATTCAAGAAAAGGAAGTACCAAGCAATGGTGATGTGGTGGTGGCACTTGTTAACAACTCTGAGGCGACCCTCAAGCGCTATTACAAAGAAGCACGTCGCATCAGATTGCAGCCAGCCAACTCGGCTATGGATCCAATCTACGTCGAGCCTGGTACACCGCTAAAAATCCAAGGGGTTGTTATCGGCTTGATTCGTAAATACTAATTTAGTGTGCAGCAAAAAAGAATACTCGTCACAAAATTGATCTGAGTATTATTTTTTTATTAAAGTGCAAATATTGTTACAATCAGATCTCTTACTATATAAATATTGATCATAGAGAAAAAAAATGCAA
>CAZCIH010000023.1:0-7794 GCA_964498855.1 uncultured Candidatus Saccharibacteria bacterium
TATCCGGGCCGAAGCGCAATCTGGGCCTCAAAGATCTCAAGAAGCTTTCGGCAGCCGTAGTGGTGGCCGATGATCTGAGTGGAGGGGAGCGCAAGGTAATCATGGGCGACTATGGTATAAGTGTTAGCCTAACGCTTCGGACCAGAGAGCAGTTTGTGGGCTATTTATTGCTTGGCGAGAAGCTATCGGGTGATATTTATAATGATACTGATCTGCGTGTGTTGCGAATTGTTGCCAATGAGCTAGCGGTGGCAATCACTAATGCTAAAAGTTATGCCGAGATTCAGCGCTTCAACGAAACATTGCAAGCCAAGATTGCTCAGGCCACCAAAAAGCTTCATGCGGCCAATGATAATCTGAAAGAGCTAGATAAAGCCAAGGATGAATTTATCTCGATGGCTTCACATCAATTGCGCACCCCTCTCACGACTGCTAAGGGGTATGTCTCGATGGTGCTAGAAGGGGACTTTGGTCGCATTGCTAAGTCCCAGCAGGAGCCTCTGCAACAAGCTCTTGATAGCTCCAATCGGATGGCTGGGCTCGTCAGTGACTTACTTAATGTTAGTCGCATGGATGCAGGTAAATTCTTTATTGATGCTCATGATATCGACCTGGCTTCGTTGGTTCAGAGCGAAGTCGATGGGCTCAAGAGTATGGCTGAATCAAAGCATGTCAAACTCAGCTATCATCCTCCGGCTAAGGCCTTGCCGTTGATGAATCTGGATGAGGAGAAAACTCGCCAAGTGGTGATGAATTTGATTGACAATGCGATCCACTATAGCTCTCCAGCTAAAGATGGTGGGGATGTGCGTGTTAGCCTCAAGCGAGATGGATCTGACGTGGTTTTTGAGGTGGTCGACAATGGTATCGGTGTCCCAGAGAAGATGAAGGAAAAGCTTTTCACTAAGTTTTATCGTGCCGCCAATGCTCAGGCCAGTCGTCCGGATGGTACTGGTCTCGGCCTCTATTTGGTTCGGCGGGTAGTTGAAGATCAGGGTGGTGTGGTGATATTTGAGAGCACTGAGGGAGTGGGGAGTACATTTGGTTTTCGTTTCCCTCTCAAAACTAAGTTTAAGTCAGGGGTGACTAAAGCTCGTGTGCCTCTTAGCCAATAGCGGTGGTGATTTCATTGGCTTGATCAGCTAAAAGTTTATCCAGACTTGCCTTATCAGGTATAATGATAGTAGAGGTGATATGAGTAAAAAAACTGAGCATACATTAGGGCAGAATGAGGCTGTCGACATAGTATTGGCCGAGGATGACCCATTTATTTCCAGAATGTACCAGACTAAGCTCGGTACGTCAGGATATAAAGTGGTAGCAGCCAGTAATGGTCGTGAAGCGGCCACTCTTATCAATGCTCATCAGCCTCGCTTGGTATTGATGGATATAAATATGCCCGAGCTAAATGGCTTTGAAGTGGTTGATATGCTCAAGCATGATAATTATGATTTTTCTAAAACTGCTCTCATCTTTCTGACAAATTCGACTCGCAAGGAAGATATGGAAAGAGCGAAGAAGCTCGATGGTGACTATGTCGTCAAGGCTGACTTAACACCAAAAAACGTCCTTGAGATGATCGAATCTAAGCTAAAAGAATAATACTTTACCCTCTTACTCTGGGTTATTTGCCTTGATGGTATTGATTGGATTACACTTATGGTAATGATTCACTCTGTCGAAATATTCGTCTTGGTGTTGCTGTTTAGCTATTTGGCTTTGAGCTTGGTAGTTAAAATTATCCATTTGATTACAAAAAATAAGTCAAAAAGCTATCGCCTGGCTGTCATAATATTTTCGTTTCTACTGGCTCTCATGGCTGCCTACATGAACCTCGGTAGATAAAAAATAATCTGGTGAAGAGTTATCATGAGCTAGAATAAAGCCTGGTACTAGTTTAAACTTTAGATATGAAGAAAATCGCCACCATCCATGACCTAGATGTAAAAAATAAAAAAGTTTTCGTACGAGTTGATTTTAATGTCCCGCTCAAAGATGGCAAGATTGTTGATGAGCTGAGGATAGAGGCAGCCGTACCGACAATCGAGTATCTGCTCGATCAAAATGCTGCATTGATTTTAGCTAGTCACCTAGGTAGGCCGGATGGTAAGCCGGATGCCAAGCTGAGCTTGGAGCCAGTCGCCCGAGCTTTGGCAGAAATATTGGATAGGCCAGTCGAGTTTGTCGATGATTGTGTTGGCGAGGAGGTCAGCGCCAAGGCCTCTGCCCTGAAGGCCGGTCAAATATTATTGCTGGAGAATTTGCGATTCCATGCCGAAGAGGAGACAAATGATACGGCTTTTGCCTCAGAGCTTGCTAGCCTTGCTGAAGTTTATGTTGATGATGCTTTTGCCGTTATACATCGGGCTCATGCTTCAGTCGTTGGGTTGCCAAAGTTATTACCCAGTGCGATGGGCCTACTGGTGCAGAAAGAATACGAAACTATCACAGGCTTGCTTGATCGACCAAAGAGGCCATTTATGGCTGTGATTGGTGGGGCTAAGATTAGTACCAAGATCGAGGTGCTTGAGAGCCTGATGAAAAAGGTTGATACTCTGGTAATTGGTGGTGCGATGGCCAATACGTTTTTATCTGCCTTGGGGCATGATATGGCTGCATCGGTTTTGGAGCGTGATCAGGCCAGGGAAGCCAAGCATATATTAAATGAGGCTAAGACTTCAGGAGTCAATGTTGTTCTCCCCGTTGACTTAGTGGTGGCATCTGAGCCAAAGGATGGTGTGTCTGCCAGGATTTGTGGCCTCGATGATCTCCAGGGTGAGGACAAGGCTTTTGATGTTGGGCCGAAGACCGTTGAGCTGATCGAGGATGAGCTCAAAAAGTGCGTGACATTTTTCTGGAATGGTCCACTTGGCTTCACAGAAGTTGAAGCTTTTGCAAAAGCCTCGACTAGCTTGGCAAAAGCACTCGCCAAGACTCAGGCTGAAACTATTATTGGCGGAGGGGACACGGCCAGTTTTATTGATGAGCTAGGCTTACATGATAAATATGATTTTGTCTCGACTGGTGGTGGAGCTTCTTTGGAGCTATTGGCTGGCAAGAAACTTCCTGGCATTGAGGCTCTAAGACGGAAAAAGTTATGACAGAAAAAGAGCCTGATTTATCAGTAGAAACGAATGGCCTAGCTGGTGAAAACGCTTATTCACAGTTAGAGCCTACACAAACCCAACCTACCGCTCAGCAAGTGGATTATGATAATACTGAAACTACCGATGAGGCTAATGACAGTAAAAAATGGATTGCAGGGGTTATACGAACCGATCGTGGCACCAAACATTATGAAAAAGTTTTTGGAGCCGAGGTAGCTAAGCCAGATGGAATGATATTAGATATGGGGGCTGGTGATTCAAATTTTGCCCAGACGGTTAATGAATCTGAGTCTGAAGGTAATTTAAAAGTAGTCCGTTATGATTACAGCTACGGAGATGACCCACCTGATTATAAGACAGGTGCAGTGACTGGCTTAGCACAAGAGCTACCATTTGCTGATGGTTCATTTGATAAAGTGGTTGATTCATTTATGATGATGCACATTAGAAAAGAAGATGTGCCGAAAGTACTATCAGAGATGATCAGGGTAACAAAGCCAGGTGGTGAAATCATGCTATTTCCTTCTCAGAATATGCGTTTACCGAAAAATCTAAGAGGTAAGGACTTTTTAAGTATAAAATATAAGAGTAAAGTTGATCCAAGATACAGAACTCTAAAGATCAGGAAAGATCCAACGATTAGTGAACAAGAGTGGTCTCAAATTGCCCAGCAGTTAGACGATATATCCAAATTGCCAGCATTTCTGGATAGCTATCAGCGGCTGTTGATGAAGCTTCATATAAAATTAAAAGGCACTAGGCGTATTCATAAGCGTGGATTTTAATATCGAGTACCGGCTACGGTAAGCTATAGGCGTCGCGCTCACGGCTGAGCTTGTAAATAGAATCGAGACCATGCTCACTACCAGGCTGGGTGGTGACCGCTGTGGTATAGCCGACCTTTTGGGCAATCTCCATCGAATCTTGATTAAAGGCACCGTATGGGTAGGCCAGGTGACGGATGGGATGACCCAAGGCTTCTTCTAGAACTTTTTTCGACTGTTCGAGCTGTGTAATCTGGGTCTCACGTGATTGGCTGGCGAGATTGAGATGATCGACGGTATGCGATGCAATCTCTATTAATCCAGAACGATCGAGCGCTTTGACTTGCTCCCAATTGAGGTATGCATCACCACAAGATGGTGTTTGGTCGTAATGACGAGCCACGCCAATACACCAAGAGCTAGCATCGCCCGAAGTGATGATGTAAAACGTTGCCTTCATATTGAGGCGCTGAAGAATTTCGTAGGCTTGCATTTGATTGCTGTATCCGTCATCAAAGCTTAGCACCACCGGCTTGTTGGGGAGCGGACGACCATAACGCAAATGATCTGATAAATTGTCCATCGTGATAGTGGTGTAACCCTTATCTTTGAGGAATATGAGCTGGGCTTCAAGATCTGGCGGCGTGTAGTGATACATAATTATTGGAGCAACGGTCTGGTCGGCAGGAGTCAAGGTTGCTGAAACGCTTGGGGTGGGTGAAGTGCTTACACTAGCATCGGTCTTGACCTGCTGGTGAAGGGCGGCGAGTCGGTCGGCATAGTTTTGGATGCGATCGCTGGCAGTTTGTGTCTGGCCGGTCGCAAGCTCACCTGAAATTGTGTCAAGTTCACTCCACATCTTACTTTCATCGGTGAGATTGAGTTTGTGTTGAGCTTGATTGGCTTTGAGCGTGGCAGTTTGTATCTTGAGATTGTTGAGAGCTTTATAGCCATATGTGCGGACAATTGGCTTGCTGGTGGAATTGACACGGTCGGCTTGCGATACAAAGCCGAGATTGTTGATCTCTAAACCTAGACAAAAAATTAACAGGAATAAAAATAAGCTAGGTAGCGGTAGGCTCACAAGTGAGAACCGATTTCTAGCTGATTGATGCGGTTTAAGATTTGGAATAGCTAGCGAATAGCCTCGTAGCGATGCAACTCTAGTATCGTATTGTGCAATAATGACAGTCCAAACTACTGCTCGATAGGCTGATTGCCGGCGTAGCTGTTTCTTGGTTTTAGCACGAATCTTTTGGCTTCTTGATTTAACTTTAGCCATGACAATAAAAAGTTACCCAACCTCCTAATTTATCATAACAGGTTGGTACTAGATAGAAAACTATTTGTTGACTTGATTTTTGATTTCGCCAGCTAGAAAGGAGTTGATGTCTTGAAAGCTGGTTTGGCGAATACGCGTTAGAGCTTCTTTGCTGTTAAAGGCGTTGTGCGGTGATAGGACGACATTGGGTAATTTCTCTAGAATCATATGCTCGGCGATGAAATGTAATTCCTTACTTGCATTAGTTCGCGGACCGGTTAGAAGCTCGATCTCATCATCTAAATCCATCAGGTCTTCGTGCTCCACTACATCTAGTCCAGCTCCACCAATTTTGCCATCGAGTAAGGCTTTGACTAAGGCTTTGGTGTCAACTATTTCGCCCCTGGCAGTATTGATGAGAATAGCACTTGGCTTCATTAAGGCCAGAGCATCTTCATCGATGAGGTGATGATTATCTTTGGTGTAAGGGGCATGAATGGTGACCACGTCACTGGTAGCTAAAAGGTCTTCTAGCTTGGCATAGTCAAAACCCAATTGATAGGCTGAGTCTTGATTTGGATATGGATCGTAGCCATAAACGCGCATTTCAAAGCCACGAGCAATCCTAATGACATGCTTGCCAATTCGACCAGTCCCGATCACACCGATAGTTTTACCCTTGAGGTCAAAACCAGTCAGGCCATTGTGGTCGATGTGGCCACTCTTAGCATTTTCCAGGGAAGGGATGAGCTTACGACTAACAGCTAGCATGAGCATGAAAGTGTATTCAGCGACCGTGTTTTCACCATAGCTGGGTACATTGCAGACGACAATATCACGCTTTTTGGCTGCTGCCAAATCGACATTATCAAATCCAGTGGAGCGAGTGACAATCTGCTTGAGTCGCGGAATCTTATCCATGTATTCGGCTGTCACTTGGCTTGAGACAAAGACTGATATGATGTCGCTGTCGCGAGCTTCGGAAACAGTATTTTCATCGAGGCCGGCCTTAACGATATTTAACTCAACTCCATCATGGCCACGGAAAAAGGCTTTAATTTCTTTAGCATCATCACTGTTGGCATCAAAAAAGGTGATCTTGTGAGCCATTATTTATTTACCCCTTGCGGAACGGCTGCTCCTTGTGTGGCCGGTGCGGCGGGTGTTGTGGTGGTTGCAGCTTGAGTCACATCGCGCTCAATTTCAATCAGTCGATTATATTTGGCGACTCGCTCGCCCCGTACCGGTGCACCAATTTTAATACCGGCTGCACCAACTCCATAGGCTAGATCGGCGATAAAGTCATCATTGGTTTCACCGCTACGATGTGAAACGACCATTTTGAGATTATGACGTTTTGCAGTCTCGATGGCCTCAAAAGTTTCGCTGATGGTGCCGACTTGATTTGGTTTGATGATAACCGCATCAATGAGGTGTCTTTGAGCAGCTTGCTCGATTTTCTCTTTGTTTGTGACAGTCAAATCATCAGCAATAACTAGGAAATCTTGGGTTTTATTGGTGTGTGGTATTTTTTGATAGGCTTCATTGTCGTTCTGGTCAAATGGGTCTTCGATTGCAAAGAAGCGGAATTTCTTATCTAGAGTTTGATAGAATTGTAACAACTGTTGGCTGGTTAATTTCTGACCGTCAAAAGAATATGTTTTATCACTTGGGTCGAATAAGCTAGAAGCAGCGACATCAAGTGCGAGATCGAAGCGCCCGGCGAACTTACTGGCTAATTGGCTCATCGCTTCTAAGATTGATTCTGTGGTCGTGCCAATTGGTGCCATACCCCCTTCATCAGCAACCAATCGGGCGGATGGGCCGTAGAGGTTGGCTAGGATTGAGCGTAGCATAGTATTGTATTCATAAATCTGTTCAACCGCCTCATGTGGCTGATTGCTTTTCGGTACGATCATGAACTCCTGGATGGACAGGCCTGGGGCGTGCATGCCACCGTTGATGACGTTAGCAAAAATACGCGGAAAGCCAACATTGGTCTTGGCGGTTTCTTTGATATACTGCCAAAGTTTTAGCCCTTTTTCGAAGGCACTAAGCTTAAAATATGCTCCGGACATACCGAGGATGGTGTTGGCGCCAAGGTTTGACTTATCAATCGTGCCGTCAAGCGCTAGAAGCAAGCTATCGAAGTCAACTTGATTACCAAGAGGATAGCCAATAAATTTATGGCCAATAATTCGGTCGATTATCTCAACACAGCTTGACACACCCTGTCCGCGGTAGCTTCCACCCTCTCCATCACGTCTCTCGACGGCCTCTTTTTCACCGACACTCTTGCCAGTCGGCACACCAAACATAGCCTCATTACCGGTAGCTGATACCATGCGGACAGCTAGAGTTGGCTCGCCACGGGAGTCAAGAATTTGATAAGCATGAATTTCTTTTATGGTCATAAAATATTGCTTATGATTACTTTCTCAATACTATCACAAAATCACTAATATTTGCAGTAACTTTTTGTATAAATAAATGATCTCGCAGTCGATGCAGGGTTTTATAGCTACGATTTTCTTCGACTGCAGCGATTGGGTCGAGTCGATATTTCTTAATTTTCTTGACTGTTAAGCTACCATCAGCGATACCACCTGCTACGGGCACATTATCTTTACCATCACTGGCGGCTGATATTATGACGCTATCT
>CAZCIH010000023.1:7813-9256 GCA_964498855.1 uncultured Candidatus Saccharibacteria bacterium
GTGCAACTTAGGGATGGCTGATAGCACCACGTCTTGATTGCGACCACCTTTACCAGGGCGAGTGACGATGACTTCAGTCTCACCACAAGCGAGCAAGGCTTGCCCAGACTTAACCTTAGAGGCCATAGTAGGCCCGACATTTTTTGCTAATCCCGATAGACTGCGTGAATATATGACGGGTTTATAGCCAAGCTCTGTAGCCTTCTGTGACATCGCATCGACGGCTGTGTTGCCACTAGCGATTAGGACATTATTAACTTTTGCGAAGTATTTTTTATCTTTGGGAGTCTCTATGAAATCAATCGGTGGTAGGCCGTATTTTTTGGCGATCCGTTCCGCTTGCGCTTTGGTGGTGGTGTCGAGACTCAAGGGACCAGAGGCAACCATGTCAATTTTATCTCCCGGAACGTCTGAGACCACCAATGACAAAATGGTAGCCGGGTAAGCTTCCTTGGCCAAGTAGCCACCATGAATCCGTGATACGTGCTTACGGACAGTATTAATCTCGTGGATATTGGCACCGGCTCGGAGCAACAGATTGGAGATAAATTGCAACTCGAGACAAGTTAAATTCTCCGGTCGGCAAGCTAGTGACGAGCCACCTCCGCAGACTACGGCAATAACCAAATCTTTTTCGGTTACTGACTCTAAGAGCTTAATGATTTTGGCTGTAGCTTTGATATTCTGATTTGAAGGTAGAGGATGGGTGCCACGCATGGCTTTAATTTTTTTCATTCTTTTTTTAGCGATATCGATCACGAAGCCAGCTTTGATGCGTCTTGGTCCGAGTGTAGCCTCAATCACTTGGGCTGCTGATGCACTATTTTTGCCCAGGCCGATTACATAGATGTTGTCGAATTTCTTTAGGTTATATTGTTGACCGTGCACACATAAATTATCACCTTGAAGCGACAAATCTTGATGAAAAAGTTTTTTTATAGCAATTGCTTCGTAGCCAGCCTCGACGATGGAGAGGGCATCACGACGTAGTTCAGTTTTGGCTAGTTTCTTGAAGTTTTTGATAATCATTATTGGAGATTCTATATGGTTAAATTATAGCATAAGCCCATCACCATGTTGATTTACCGATGGTTTTGTAAATGAGTTTTTGCAACCAGCTTGCAGGGGACTATAATACTAAAGGTAATGACTCGAAAAACACTGAAATTTCCAAAAGGATTCTTATGGGGTGCAGCTACAAGTGCGCATCAGGTAGAGGGTGGTTTGCACAACAATTGGACAGTTTGGGAGAAGCGCAACGCCGAGCGTTTGGTGGCTGGCTCGAATAAAGCTTGGCATTCGTCATCTTTGCATTGGCGAGCGATAAAGTCTCAGGCGCAGGATCCGGCTAATTATATTTCTGGTGAGGCGTGTGACCATTATCATCGCTACGAAGAGGATTTCGATTTAGCAACTAAGCTTGGACACAATGTGCATCGTTTT
>CAZCIH010000024.1:0-9065 GCA_964498855.1 uncultured Candidatus Saccharibacteria bacterium
AACACGATGATGAAGTTCAGGGTATTATTGAACTTCTCGGCTATCCAAACTCCAGTGTGGAGGAGGACATGGCGAGATTGCAGGGGCTTTGGGGGTCCGACCTCGATACCCATCTCGACATCTTCCTCGAAGTTTCATCACGTCTGACGTTGATAGAGCTTCTAGACGAGTACCTGCGCGGTTGCTCAGCAACGAAGCTACTTGAAGCACATGCTGAGTACTACGGCACTCTAATCGGAGTCGACTGCTTGCACAGTATCGTCATGGTTCTGATTGAGAAGCTTCTCATCGATGATCATGATCATGACTCGATGTCTATCATCGAAGGCTTGGTGCGTAAGGGCATCCCGGATGGACGCACGCCTTTGCCGCAGACCGTCTACGATCTGCCCGGGTACATCGCTGCCAATTTGGGTAGTCAGGTGGGCGGGCTAGTTACTAGACTGCCGGAGCGTTTCCCCCCAAGGAAGCGACTCGTTATTCGCTCTCTGCTAGAAATGCCCGATGCGTATCAACGCTGGAAGGCATGGGCAGCAGTAGCGGCAGACTAGATTCTAGGAGGGATCGGGGCTCCAACCAACGGGTTGGAGCCCTTTTCAAATCCATAAACAAATATCACATTACTTCTATGCTATAGCATGAAATATATGTGAAAATTATTTACTTTTACTCCTGATATCACGATTTGCGTCTCGTAACATATCACGCTTTTTGATGGTCTCGCGCTTATCAAATCGCTTCTTGCCTCGGCCTATACCTATCTCTACTTTAATCAAACCACGTTCAATACCGACTGCAATTGGCACGACAGTCATACCTTGTGACTGAATAGCACCTATAATCTGGTCTATCTGCTTACGGTGCAATAATATTTTGCGACTTCGCACCGGATCGTAGCCCTTGATGTTTGCAGCATGCTTATATTGAGTAATATGCGCTCCGACCAAATATGGCTCGCCCTCATGAATACTTATAAAGCTACCCTTGAGGCTAATATGGCCGGCTTTGGTGCTCTTCACTTCATGCCCAGCTAGCACAACACCTGCGACAATTCGCTCGGAGATATCATAATCATAGGTTGCCCGTTTGTTTTTGGCTACGATTTTCATGTGTTTATTATAGCTTAAAAGCCAACAGATAAGGTATAATTGAGCCAAATGGAAGCCCCAATGGCGACAGTCAAAGATAAACAAGCTGAGATTTTGGAGACAGCTTATGAAAAGGTCTATGGTAAGGCCAGTTTTAATGTGGCCGATACTTTAAGCTATTGCCAATCTACTTTTGGAGATTTGACCAGCAATATTGCCCTAAGAAGTGCCAAGGCCTTACATCAGAAGCCGGTTGAAATAGCTACAAAAATTACTGCTGAGCTTCAAGGTAATCCTCTGATTGACAGTGTTGAGGTGGCAGGGCCTGGGTTTATCAATATTACTCTAAAGAACGAGGCTTGGCGCCAGTTTGCCAACCAGCTGACGTCAGACTTTATTAAGTCGGATATTGGCCAGGGCAAGTCGGTCAATCTTGAGTTCGTTTCAGCCAACCCGACCGGCCCGCTGGTGTTGGTCAATGCGTGGGCGGCCTACTTTGGTGATGTTTTGGGTAATATTTTGAGCAGTCAGGGCTATCGGGTGGCTAGCGAATATTATGTTAACAATATTGGTCTGCAGATTGAGAATCTGGGAAAATCGATCCAGTCCGCGCTGGGAAAAGACTTTGATGAACAGGCTAAAGAAAATTTTTACCCGGGTGAATATATCAATAAAGTTGCCCAGCTGATTAGCGAAGAGTATGGCAATGTGGAGAGGGTTTGCCAGGCTGATGCCACTGAAGTGGGCCAGAAAGGGGCTGAGACCATACTGGCCAGCTTTATCAAGCCGTCACTGGCCAGTCTCAATGTTGATTTTGATAAATTTTTCCTAGAAAGCACGCTTGATAACGGGGCGACACTAAAACTTCTAGAAAAAGCTGGTGCAATTAAGCATTATGATGATGCGACCTGGCTAGATGGTGCTAAGATTGGCCTTGATAAGGACGAGGTCTTGATTCGTAGCAATGGCATCGGCACCTATTTCTTATCTGACATTAGCTATCAGCTAGACAAGCTTCAAGTTCGGGGATTTACCCAGGCTGTGGCAGTATTTGGAGCTGATCACCACGGTCATGCTCAGCGTTTGAAGAAGGTATTGTCGTTTTTGGGCTTTGATAATCTGCAAATCTTAACAACCCAGATAGTTCATCTGATGAAGGATGGGGTTGAGGTCAAGATGAGTAAACGCGCAGGAAATTATATCGAAGTCGAAGAGTTATTTGCTCAAGTTCCAAGTGATTTGGCGCGGGTGTTTTTCACCAGTCACGATATTAGTACTCACATGTCATTTGATTTGACTCTAGCAACTGAGAGGACAAAAAATAATCCATACTTTTATACTATGTATGCTTACGCCCGAGCCCACTCGATATTGCGTACTGCAAAGGAAAACCAGCTGACAAAGGTTGAAAAGATAAGCCACCAGTTGAGTGATAAAGAGATTGAAATACTCAAAAAAATAGCTGAAATTAAAGATATTGTAGTAAAAATTACAACGAATTATCGAGTTCATAACCTGGTTCATGCTTTTACCGAGCTAGCTCAGGCTTTTCATGAGTATTACGAATCAGAGCGTATTATTAAGCTCGAAAAAACAGTGGGGCGAAGCAAGCTGGCGCTGGTTGATAAGTATATCGAACAGGCAGATATGATTTTTCATTTGCTAGGTATTATCCCTCAGGATACGATGTAACTTCAGCAGAAGTGAAAATCTGACTATTGCTAAATTTTAACACTGCGAACAACAGCTTTCGAAGGCTAAATTACCTTCTTATTGCTTGAACTTGATGACCTTTTTACCGCTAACAGCATAAATTGTGCCATTATTTTCATCGATGGAGAAGCTAGTTAGGGTGGGAGAGCCATTTTTGATGGCGTATTGCTTGATGTAGCTCGCACCAGCATCATCATCTAAGCTTAAAGCTGTGATTTTTTGACCATCTTTGCTTAAGACTAGCAGCTGTTTGTTTTTATCATCCCAAATCATTTTCTTAATTTCGCCTAGCTTGAGATCAGGAGGAAGGTCCTTGATTGAGAAATCCTTTTGCGCGCCATTGTAGAAGAGCGATATATTGCCATCCTTATCTCCAACAATCACGCTACCATTTACCACCAGACTGCTGGCAGATTCGAGATTAGCATCGCCAGCGATCTTGATGTAGCTTGTCTTAGCACCAAAGCCAGAGCCAGTTTTGGTGTGGCGATAAACTTGCTTGGTGGTAGGCGAGAGGACGTATAAGTTACTAGTGTAACTGGCGATATCTGTGCCTTGCTCCCATACCCCAGCGCTGAGCTTGGCGTCAGACAGCTTACCATTTTTATATTGGATTACACCCGGCTGATTGGTCAGAATAAAAATTGCGTCATGGCTATAGCTTGAGATGGCGCTGAGTGAATTCTTGAGCCCGTCTGAAGAGCCAATTTTTTGATCAGACTTATTCGCTGGGTTTATTTCGTGTAAGCTACCGTCGGCGGTGTTGACGACATAGACCTTATCATTTAGATAGGCCACTGGCCCGATCGAGGCTGATTTATTTGTTGTGTAATCCAGTACTAGTTCAGGATTTATCCTGACGATGCCGTCGACTTTATCATTAAGCTGGCTAATTTTAGCTTGCAAGCTCTCGAAAGTAATCGATCGATTCTTCAGATCTTTGTCTTTGGCGATAGCTTTATCGATTGCCTGAACACCCTCTCTGTCTTCCAGTGTAGTCAGCTTGGCGGTGGCAGACTTGAGAGCTTCATCGGCGGTAGTTTTATCACCCAAACTTAGCTTAGCTTCGGCACTATCGGTCAATGCTACAGCTTCTTTGAAACTGGCCATCGAATCACTTGAAGCTGAACGGCCCTGGCTTATGAGTACAAATAGTCCAATTAATGCTACGGCTACGACGGTGGCTATAACGGCGGCAAGCTTTGGGTTGGGATTGATGTAATTTGTCCAAACATGATTCCAGCCTCTCTTTGCATGCTCTTTGACCTTGGGTACAGCTTTGTCCTTGGTCCAGTTGACAGATCCGCGAGCAATCTTCTTGCTATTATCAAGTGCTTTTTGACCGACCGGACGGGCAATTTCTTTTGCTGCAGTAACAGCAGTGGTTGCCGTACCAGCCATCGCCTCCTCAGGCTCATCAGGCAGAGTCTCTTCAGCGGCCATCTGGTGAGTCAGTGCCTCAAGTACGATAGCACCGCAACGGTTGGCATTATCCTGATTGGCTAGAGTTGAAGACATCTTTGCCACTGCTGTATTTGGAGAATTATCTTCGATTAATTGCTTGATATCTGCCTTAGGGAACTGGAAAAAAACTGCCGGAGTAGCTAGCAGTATTTTATCTTTTGCTTCCAAATTGCCCGAAATAATATCAGAAAATAGTTTGGTGCATTCACTTATCTCATCTAGTTCGGCGGTGATATTGGTTGCCTCGCCACCACGATAAAGGTAGGCAGCTGCTTTGCCACACCTGGTGACATGTAGCTCATTGGTGTTAGCTATGGCTATGACGGCACTGATTTTGCGAGCGATTTCAGCGTGCTTACTCTTAAGCAGGTCAGCAATATTTTTATTCACCTCAGCCAGAGCCTTTTCAAAGCGTTCAGCCGGCTCACCACTGTATTCTTCGTTGTAATACTTCTCGCCAATGGTCTTAATAATTTGGTCGATAATTTGACTAGCTAGGGCTTGTTTACCCATCACTTCGATTACCACCAGAAAACTACCAAGTTGGTGATTGTCATCGACTGGTGGCTCGAAATGATAAACAAAAGCCAGACTGGGTAAAGTCTTATGCTTTTGGGGGTATGGTATTAATTTAGCGACTCGAAGAAGGAGTTTGTTACTCATAGAGAATTAAATTATATCCAAGGGCAATCGAGATAATTATTGGATGACTAACTAAAAAAGTTGCAATCAAACCTAACAATGCTCTCTGCTTGAGGGAATTTTAGTTTTGGTATTATCAAATAGCATAACATTTTTTATTGTCTATCAGCTAGTGGTAGCTGGCTTCTAGCGTATAATATAGAGATGGATCTGCGAGATGGACTAAATCATGAGCAAGTGATGGCGATGACACATGGGTCGGGCCCAGCTTTAGTGGTGGCTGGAGCTGGTACCGGTAAGACAACTGTGATTACGCGTCGGATCGCTTGGCTGATAGCCGAGAAAAAAGCTCGCCCGGAGGAAATCTTGGCTCTGACATTTACCGATAAGGCGGCTAGAGAAATGGAAGAGCGGGTCGATCGATTGGTGCCCTATGGTTTTGTCAGTACCAATATCGAAACATTTCATGCTCTAGGCGACAAAATACTGCGTGATAATGCTCTAGAGATTGGTTTGACCACTGATTTTCGCGTAATGACTAATTTTCAGCAGATAATTTTTATGCGTCAGCTGATTGACCAAGCTGAGCTTAAGTATTACGCCCCATTAGGTAATCCATATCGCTTCGTCGAGGGCATTTTAAGCCATTTCTCACGTCTTAAAGATGAATTTATCTCTCCTGAGAAATATTTAGAGTTTGTGACAAAGTTTAAGTCCAACGCCAGTTCGCCAGAAGATAATGATGAAGCTGAGCGGCTGGATGAGCTGGCCAGACTTTACAAAAGCTACATACAAACAGCAAGACAACAGGGTCAGCTCGATTTTGGCGATCAAATTTACCTGACTCTTGAGTTATTTGCAAAGCGACCAAATATTAAAAAGCAGTATCAGAAGGGATTTAAATATATTTTAGTTGATGAGTTTCAGGACACTAATCTAGCTCAGAGCAAATTAATGGGGCAGTTGGCCGAAGGCCATGGTAATTTGATGGTAGTGGGTGATGATGATCAGTCAATTTATCGCTTTAGGGGAGCAGCCATATCAAATATCTTAAACTTTAAAAAGCAATATCCAAAGGCACGCCAGATAGTTTTGACCAAGAATTATCGCTCGAGCCAGGCGATTTTAGATGCTAGCTATAAATTGATTCAATTTAACAACCCCGATAGGCTAGAAATTGCGAACAAGATCGATAAGAATCTCATCTCAAATATTAAAAGCTATGGCATGAAACCTGATTTTAAGGCCTACGATAATCTTATTTTAGAAATGGATGGGGTTGCCTTAAAAGCTAAAAAATTGATAGATAAAGGTTTGGAGCCACGTCAAATTGCTATTCTGATTCGAAAAAATAAGCAGGCCAGGCCAATGATACAAGCACTCGACCGGGTGGGGCTGGCGAGCCAACAGAGTAGTAGGGAGAGCTTATTCGAACGACCGGAAATTCGCGTCCTAGTAAATTTTATCAATGTGGTTAATGATCCAGCTGATTCCAAGTCTTTCTATGGCCTATTAAATGGTGATATTTTTAAACTACCATTATCAGATTTGGCACCATTAGCATCGGCTGCGCGTCGCTCTCATGTACCACTGGAAGAGTATCTAATTAATCATATAGAAAAAGATGTAAAAATTACAACAATACTACAGCAATTGACTGATTTTAGAGACAGTGCCAGCGATTTTACCGCTGGCGAGATGATCTATAAATTCATCAATGACAACGGCTATTTAAAAGATTTAGTTGAGCAAGCGGACCAGGATAATTTAGCAGCTTTTATGGTTCAAAACTTGGCGGAATTTTTTGAAATAGTGCGTGAATTTGAAGCTATCTCGCAGGATCCAAATATTCACAGCTTTTGGCGACATTTGAATGAGATTCATGCTACTGAGGTCGACATCACCGCGGCTGATTCGCCTCTTGATACTAATTCGATTCAGATATTGACTGTTCATAAGGCAAAGGGTTTGGAGTTTGAAGTGGTCTTCATGATCGACCTAGCTGATCAGGTGTTTCCATCTCGTCGTGTGGCAGAAACGATCAAGATACCAGAAGGCTTAATCGATATTAGTTCTGCGCGTGATTGGCATATTCAGGAGGAGCGGAGACTCTTTTATGTTGGCTTGACTCGGGCTAAACGCCAGCTTCATTTATCGGCTAGCTATGATCATGGTGGCAAACGGCTGCGAAAGATCTCGCCATTTATTTTGGAAATGTTTGATCAGTTCCAGCCCATCAAACCGACAATTAAGAGCGGTCTAATCGACAAAATCGAAGCCTTTGCAAAAGGCAAGACTCCACTACCAAATATCACCGATCAGCTCTATCGTGATGGTTGGCTTCATTTGACCCCACACCAGATAGAAGACTATCTGAACGATCCAAAGGAGTTTTGGTTTTGGCATATCTTAAATGTGCCTAGAGGCCCATTTCACAGCTTAGTATATGGCAGTGCTGTTCATCGAGCGATCGAATATTATTATCGTACCAAATTGGCTGGGCAGGCTGTTACGACAAAGCAATGTTATGAGGTATTTGAGAAGGCCTGGGTGAGTGAAGGCTTTGTCTCGCGTAGTCATGAGGCGGCCAGGTTTGCACGAGGCAAGGATGTATTGAAACAGTTTATTAAAAGCGAAGAGAAGAAACAGGATTGGCCGATAGCAGTAGAGCAAGAGTTCAGCTTCAATCTAGATAAACTCAAAGTACGGATCAATGGACGCTACGACGCAGTCTATAAACGTGGCCAAGAAATTGAAATTCGGGACTTTAAGACCAGTAATGTAACAGACCAAAATGACGCCAATAATCGCTTGAGAAAAAATATTCAAATGCCAATTTATGCTTTAGCCTGGGAAAAAACGGGCGAACAAGCAGTTAGTTTTGTAAGTCTGAACTTTATCGAAAATGATATTCTTGCTATAACCGATAAAATTGATCATGCGAAGATAATAGAAAAGATTGAGCTAGTTGCAGAGGGAATAAAAAATCAAAATTTTCGTTCCAGCGGTCGATCTAAAATTAATTTTGATAGATTGCTCTAGTGATGATGATGTTCGATCGCGACCTACCAAAGTGTGGATGGTTACTTTATAATCAAACAAATGAAGGCAAAATCATATCGTGATCAAGAATGGCTAGAGAATTTATTAGCCGATGTGTGGTATCGAGACTTTGAGGACGTACCTCAGACCAATTCGGTTATTATTAAATGGGGCAGAAAAGCTAAAAGGCGATTAGGTTCAATCTCGCAAGATCCAACTGATCGAGAAACAAGTATTATTACTATTAATAATTTGTTTCAGGATCTATTTGTACCTGAATATGTTATTCGAGCTACAATTGTTCATGAAATGACTCATTATGCTCATGGATTTAATTCTCCACTTCAGCAAAAACAGCGTCACCCTCATTCTGGTGGAGTAATTCTGCGAGAGTTTAAGGAGCGAGGCCTAGAAGATCTTTATCGTCAGCAGAAAAGTTGGCTGAAGCAGAATTGGCAAACAGTTATAGATCAAAATTTTCCTAAAAATTATCATATCGTAGTAAAAAATACAACAAAAAAAACAGTTCCGTTACCTTGGTGGATGAGGGGAGTATAAAATATATAACAAAAGAAGGCTGGAAAATCGCTTTTAGATAAATACTAATATGTATGCACAATATAACTAATATGACGATATCAATTCAAGGACAGCTAGGGTCCTATCACCATCAAGTCGCCGCCAAGCTATATGGAGAAAGTGTGAGATTGATTTGCCGTGATAATTTCAAGGAAGTGTTTGATGATGTGCTCAGTGGCCAGGCGGATTATGCGGTTTGTGCGATCGAGAATTCATCAGTTGGCTCGATCAATGAAGTATATGATCTTTTGCGTCATACGGGCTTATATATTATTGGTGAGCATTACATGCGGATTAGCCATTGTCTAATTGGACTTATGGGCGTCAAAGTAAGTGATATTAAGTCTGTTCACTCACATCCGATGGCACTCTTGCAATGTGAATCATATCTGGAGAGTCAATTACCAAAAGCTGATATTCACGAGAGACATGACACGGCTGAAAGTGTGGAGCACATTAAAAGACTTAATGATAGTAGTCAAGCTGCGATTGGCTCAGCTGAGGCCGCTAAACTACATAAGATGACCATAATTGACT